>CAZKWG010000480.1:0-6430 GCA_964556105.1 uncultured Enterobacterales bacterium
GGGCCACGGGCGCCGCGCCCGCGCTCGGCTTGCGCGCCGCGAGCTCCGCCAGCAGGCCGGAGATGTCCTCGTCGGCGCGCGTCCCCAGGATGGCGATCGGCGTCCCCGCGGGGACCTCCTCGCCCGCCGCCACCAGGATCTTCAGCAGGAAGCCCTTGTCGAAGACCTCGACGTCCATGGCCGCCTTGTCGGTCTCCACCTCGGCGATCGCGTCCTGGGGGGAGAGCGCGTCGCCCTCCTTCTTCTTCCAGGCGAGCAGCACCCCGCTGGTCATCGTGGGGCTGGCCTGCGGCATCTCGAAGAACTGCGCCATGGGCTACCTCCCCAGCCGGTGGACCGCGTCGATGATCCGATCCGGGTTCGGCATCACGAGCTTCTCCAGGTTCGTCGCGTAAGGTTGCGGCACGTCACGGCCGGTGACGCGCAGGACGGGCGCGTCGAGGTGGTCGAAGAGCGCCTCCTGGATGCGGGCGGCGATCTCGGCGCCCACCCCGGCGAAGGGGTAGCCCTCGTGCACGATCACGGCGCGCCCGGTGCGGGCGACGCTCGAGAAGATCGCCTCCTGGTCGAGCGGACGGATGCTGCGAAGATCGAGCACCTCCGCCGAGATTCCCTCAGCCGCCAGCTTCTCGGCCGCCGCGAGGCAGGTCGTCACCTGCTTGCCCCAGCTCACCAGCGTCAGGTCGGAGCCGGCGCGCTTGATGTCCGCCTTGCCCAGCGGCACGAGGTGCTCGCCGTCCGGGACCTCGCCCTTCTGGCCATAGGTCAGCTCGCTCTCCAGGAAGACGACGGGGTTGTCGTCGCGGATGGCGCTCTTCAGCAGCCCCTTCGCGTCGGCGGCCGTGCAGTAGGTCACGACCTTGAGGCCCGGGATGTGCGCGTAGAGCGACTCCACCGAGGTGGAGTGCTGGGAGGCGAGGTTCTCCGCCGCGCCGTTCGGGCCGCGGAAGACGATGGGCAGGCGGTACTGGCCGCCGGACATCTGGTAGATCTTCGCGGCGTGGTTCACGAGCTGGTCGTAGGCCACGAGCGAGAAGTTCCAGGTCATGAACTCGACGATCGGCCGCATCCCGGCCATCGCCGCGCCGATGCCCAGCCCGGCGAAGCCCGTCTCGGAGATGGGCGTGTCCACCACGCGGCGCTCGCCGAACTCGGCCAGCATCCCCTGGGAGACCTTGTAGGCGCCGTCGTAGTGCCCGACCTCCTCGCCGATCAGGAAGACGTCCGGGTCGCGGCGCATCTCCTCGACCATGGCCTGGCGGAGGGCCTCGCGAATCGCGAGCATTGCCATGGCTTACTCCTGACCCGAGGGGGCGTAGACGTAGCGGTAGAGATCGGCCGGATCCGGATCGGGGCTCTGCTCGGCGAAGTGGACCGCGGCCTCGACCTCGCGCTCCACGTCCGCGTCCACCGCGTCCAGGCGCGCCTGGGGCAGCCCGTGGGCGCCGCGCAGCCGCTCGGCGGTGATCAGCAGCGGATCCGTCTTCTTCTTCTCCTCGAGCTCGCCCGCCGGCCGGTACTTCGCCGGATCCGACATGGAGTGGCCGCGGAAGCGGTAGGTGACGATCTCCAGGAAGACCGGGCCATTGCCCTCGCGGGCGTAGCGGGCGGCGGCGCCCACGCGCTCGCGGACGTTCTCCACGTCGAAGCCGTCCACGACCTGCTCGCGGGCCATGCCCACGCCGCGCGCCCGCAGGCTCATGTCCGTCAGCGCGGACTGGCGGTGCAGGGGCGTGCCCATCGCGTAGAAGTTGTTCTCGCAGATGTAGACCACCGGCAGCTTGTACAGGGCGGACAGAGCCAGACCCTCGAAGAAGGCGCCCTGGTGGGCCGCGCCGTCCCCGAAGAAGCACAGCACCACCTTGCCCTCGTCCCGGTGGCGGCTCGCCCAGGCGACGCCGTTGGCCAGCGCGACGTGGGCGCCGACGATGCCGTAGCCGCCCATGAAGTTCACCGAGCGGTCGAAGATGTGCATCGAGCCGCCCAGGCCCTTGCTCGACCCCATGGCCTTGCCGTAGAGCTCGGCCATCACGGCGTTCGGCGAGGCGCCCTTGGCCAGCGCATGCCCGTGCTCGCGGTAGGCGGCGATCCAGTAGTCGTCGCGGGTCGCCGACGCCGCGCCGACCGCCACCGCCTCCTGTCCGATGTACAGGTGACAGAAGCCGAGGATCTTGCGGAGCGTGTACGCCTTCGCCGCCTGCTCTTCCAGCCGGCGGATCAGCTGCATCTCGCGGTAGAGGCCGAGCAGGCCGTCGGCGTCCAAGGCCGGCAGGCCGCTGGACTCGGGGAGCGAGAGCGCTGCGCTCGAGGGGCCGTCGTTCATGCGGTCCTCACGTTCAGGGGGACTGCTGGTCTACCCCGCCAGCGCTTCGCGGACCACCTGCTCGGGAGGACGGGACGGGTTATCGCCCGGCCCACGCCCTCTCCTGGAGCCTCCGATGTCTGCAGTCCCCACCGTCGCTCAGGTCCTCACCGCGCTCGTCGAGCAGGCCGCCGCCGCTGCCGGCCACGGGGACGAGCGCGCGGAGCTCGCGCTCCCGACCGGGAACGCCGCGCACGGCGACTATCAGTCGAACCACGCGTTCCGCCTGGCGAAGGCGCGCAAGATGAACCCGCGGGCCATGGCCGAGTCCATCAAGGCGGCGCTGCCCGCCCACCCCGCGGTGAAGAGCGTGTCGGTTGCTGGTCCCGGCTTCCTCAACTTCACCCTGGACGACGCCTGGCTGGCCGCTCATCTGGCGGCTCAGGTCTCCGAAGCGAAGGGCGGGATCCCGCAGACAGGGGAGGGGAGCACGGTCGTCATCGACTACTCGAGCCCGAATGTGGCCAAGCGGATGCACGTCGGCCACATGCGCTCCACCATCATCGGCAGCGCGCTCTACCGCCTGCATCAGGCGGCCGGCTACCACGTCGTGGGCGACAACCACATCGGCGACTGGGGCACCCAGTTCGGCAAGCTCATCGTCGCCTGGCGGACCTGGCTGGACGAGGACGCCTACGTCCGCGACCCCATCGGCGAGCTGGAGCGCCTCTACGTGCTGATGGGCGAGCGGATGAAGGAGGACCCGGCCCTGGAGGCCCAGGCGCGCGCCGAGACCGTCAAGCTCCAGCAGGGCGACCCCGAGAACCGCGCGCTCTGGACGCAGTTCATCGACGTCTCCCTGCAGGAGTTCAACGCCATCTATGCCCGCCTCGGCGTCCACTTCGACGAGACGCTCGGCGAGAGCGCCTACAACGACGAGCTCGCCGGTCTCGTGGACGAGCTGCTGGAGAAGGGGGTGGCGGAGATCTCGAACGGGGCCGCCGTCATCAAGTTCACGGAGGCGGACGGCAAGGGGCTCGCCGACACGCTGCTCATCGTGCGCAAGGCCGACGGCGCCTTCCTCTACGGCACCACCGATCTCGCCACCGTGCGCTACCGCATCCGGCGCTGGCGCCCGAGCCGCATCGTCTACGTCACGGACACCCGCCAGCAGCTCCACTTCCGGCAGTTCTTCGTCGGCGCGCAGAAGATGGGCTGGACCGAGCCCGAGCTCGTCCACGCCTGGTTCGGCATGCTCAAGCTGCCCGAGGGCCTGATGAGCACGCGTAAGGGCAACGTCATCCGCCTCGTCGATCTCATCGACGAGGCCGTGCGCCGCGCCCGCGCCGTGGTGGACCAGAAGTCGCCCGAGCTCTCCGAGCAGGAGCGCGCCGAGATCGCCGAGGCGGTGGGCGTGGGCGCCGTGCGCTACGCGGATCTCAGCCAGAACCCCCAGTCCGACATCACCTTCGACTGGGACCGGATGCTCAGCCTGGAGGGCAACACCGCCCCCTTCCTCATGTACAGCTACGCGCGCTGCCGCAGCCTGCAGCGAAAGGGCGGCATCACCTCGCCCGATGTCGTGGATCTCGCCATCAGCCACCCGCTGGAGCGCGAGCTGCTCCTCGCCCTGCTGCGCTTCCCCGAGGCAGTGATCGTCGCGCTGGAGAACAGCCGCGCCAACCTGCTCTGCGACCACCTGTTCCAGCTCGCCGGAAGCTTCAACCGCTTCTATTACGAGCTCGACGTGCTCGGGGCCGAGACGGAGGCGCTCAAGCGCAGCCGGCTCGCCCTGGTAGAGGCCAGCGCGCGGGTGCTCGGTCGCGGTCTGGCGCTGCTCGGCGTCCCGGCCCTTGACCGTATGTAGCCTGCTTGTCGAGACTCCCGCTCTTGACGTGTCCGTGGTACACTTCATGCAGAGTCTCAAGGTGCCAGCCCAACCCGACATCCCCCGCCACCAGGACGGCACGCCTCAGCAGCTCGGCCGCTATCGGCTGCTGCGTCCGATCTCGTCCGGCGGGATGGCGCGGGTCTTCGAGGCGCGCCGCGAGGGCCTCGCCGGCGTGTCCCCGCGGGTCGCCGTCAAGGTGATCCTCCCGAGCTTCGCCGAGGATCCGGCCTTTCACGACCTGTTCGTGAACGAGGCGCACATCGGCAGCCTGGTGCGGCACCAGAACCTGGTGCAGATCCAGGACTTCGACCAGGATCAAGGGCGTTATTTTCTGGTGATGGAGTACGTCGAGGGGCTGACCCTGAGGCGCATCCTCGGCCTCTGCCGCAAGCACGGCGTCCCGCTCCCGATGGAGCTCGTGGCGGAGATCGGCCGGCAGGCCTGCGACGGGATGCACCACCTCCACGGCGTGCGCGATGAGCACGGGCGGCTCCTCGGGCTGGTCCACCGCGACATCAAGCCCTCGAACCTGATGGTGGACCCGCAGGGGGTCGTCAAGATACTTGACTATGGGGTCAGCCGCGCGCTGGCCCTCCACGGGCGCGAGGTCGAGGTGCGCGGCACCTGGGGCTACATGGCGCCCGAGCACGCCATGGGCGAGGACGCCGGGCCGAGCTCGGATCTCTTCGGCCTCGCCGCGGTGCTCTACGAGCTGGCGGCGCTGAGCCCGCTCTTCCCGGAGAAGGAGCCGGCGGAGATCCGGCCGCTGCTCGCCGCGGACGAGGCCGCGCGGCGCGCCACGAAGCTGAAGGCCGACCCCGAGCTGGCGCCGCTCGTCCCGGTGCTCGTCCGCGCCTTTCAGCGAGATCCTGCCGCGCGCTATCGGTCCGCGGCCGACCTGGGGCGGGCCCTGGGCGGGCTCGTGCGCGATCCGGTCCTGGCCCGCGATCAGCTCGTTCGCCTCATGCGCACCCTGGCCGAGCTGGCGAAGCCCCGCGAGCGGGGCGAGGTGGCGGACGATCCCCGCCGCGGCGCCCCCGCCGAGCGTCGTCGTCGCGCGCCGAGCCCCGACGCGCTCCCGGTCTCCACGCCGCGCGGCTCGCGGCGTGCGCGTCGCCCCATCCCGCCGACCGCGGAGCGGCAGACCTGGGTGGGCTACGCGCTCCTGATCCTGGCCGTGCTGATCGTGGCGTTCACGGCCTGGCGCGTCTTTGGTGCCCACTCCCGACCCTCCGAGCCCGAGGCGCGCGAGCGGGCGGGCTCCAGCTCCCGGCCGGTGGGCGTGCCCAGCGCGCCTCCCGAGGCGGTCCTGGTCAACGTCGCCGCGCTCCCGGAGTCACGCCCTGGACCCGCGCCGCGCCTGGAGATCTCCCGGGTCGAGGTGGTTCCGCCGGCCGCCTCCGAGCCGCTGCCCGTGGAGGCCGCCCCAGCGCCTGTCGCCGCCGCGCCTGTCGCCGCCGCGCCTGTCGCCGCCGCGCCTGTCGCCACCGCGCCTGTCGCGCCCGAGCCCGAGCCGGAGTCCGCGCCCCTCGGCGCCGCCGCGCTGGTCCCCGAGGGGACCGGGCTGGTCACAATCAGCGCCCTCAGCCGCGCCAAGGTCTTCATCGACGGCACCCTGGTCCGCGGCACGCCCCTCTTCCAGCACGAGCTGGAGGCCGGCACCCACACGATCACCCTGGAGACCGACGACGGCCGCCGAGCCACCTTCCCGCTGGAGGTCCGCGCCGGTCGCGAGGCCCGCGCGGTCTGGGACTTCGAGCAGGGGGCCCTGGTCGAGCGCTGAGCCGCTCCCTCAGGCGATCGGTCGCGGCGGGAGCTGGTCGAGGAAGCGCTCCACGCAGCCGCGGATCTCGTCGCGAGAGCGGCGGAAACGCCAGCGCCAGCCCCCGATGGGATCGGGGATCTCGAAGATCCCGCCGAAGCTGCCGAGCAGCATCACGCGGTCCTCCGCCGTCGGGTAGCGCCGCCGCACCTCGGTCGTGTGGTGCAGCTCCATCCCCAGGATGTAGTCCGCCCAGGTCACCAGCTCGGCGCTCAGCCCGCGCGCGACGTGGCCGCTGATGTCGATGTCCAGCTCGCTCATGGCGCGGACGGCGTTGGGCTCCGCGGGGCGACCCTCCAGACCGAGCAGGCCCGCCGAGGCCACCTCGACCGCCCAGCCCCGCTGGCTGGAATAGGCGCGCGCGAGCCCCTCCGCCATCGGGCTACGGCAAAGGTTCCCTGTGCACACGAAGAGC
>CAZKWG010000481.1:0-6393 GCA_964556105.1 uncultured Enterobacterales bacterium
AGCCGCGCCCCACCGTGCCGATGAGCGACAGCTGCTCGGTCAGGGCATAGCTGGCGCTCGCGGCAGGGCCAGCCATCGGGCGGCTCCGGCACACGCTCGCGGCGCCAGCCCGCCACGTCGGGGCGCAGCACCTGGTGCGGGGCGAATTCGATCTCCACCTCGGTGGCGAACCACCAGCCGCCGGGGCGCTCGGGGCCGCGCGAGCGGCGATCGAAGGGATCGACACGCCCTACAACGCGGGTCTGTGTGCGGCCATGCTTCGCCGTCGGCATGGCCCGCTCGGTCAGCTCGCCGTCCAGGATCTCGTGCCGCCGTGACTCCGGCGGGATGGCCGCGAGGTCGTCTACGGTGGCGTAGCTGTACTTCAGCGCGGGTTCAGCCATGGGAGCGATCATAACACGGCTGCCCGCCACGAGCGCGCCCTCAGCGAGGGCCCAGGTCCGAGGCCGCCTCCGCGAGGACGGCGGCGGGCGAGCACATCTCCGGATCACCCACCCGATCCCAGGGGAGGCGCTCGCAGCCGCTCCAGCCGCCCCCGATCTCGGTGACCACGAAGGCGCGGCCGCGCCCCAACATGCCCGCGCAGAGCCCGAGCCAGAGCAGGTCCTCGCGATCCGGCGGCGCCTCTGTGGTGAGGAGCACGCCGAAGTCCCCCGCGGAGACGAGCGCGTGCCAGGTCTCGGGCTCGGCCTCCGCGGGCCAGGGGCGGCTCTGCAGCCCCGCTCCGGCCAGGGCGTCGGCGAGCTTGCTGCGCGCCACGTCGTCTCCGCCGCGGAGCAGAAACAGCGGGCGGGGATTGGGGCTGCGGATCGCGCGGTTCGACTCGCGCAGGCGCTCCGCCATCTCCGCCGCGAGGTGCCGCCAGAGCTTGGGCACGCGCTCGCCCAGGGCGACCATCTGCGGCTCGCTCAGGCGCAGGGCCACCCCAGGCTCCTGCACGATGACCGTCGCCGCCCTCAGCGCGCGGGGATCGATGGCGGCCATCTCGCCGACGGTCTCGCCTGCGGCCCGCCGCGCCACCATGCGCCCGTTGACCAGCACCCGCACGGAGCCTCGGAGGAGAAAATAGATGGCGCTGCCGTCTTCTTCCTGGCGTAGCAGCACCTGACCGGGCGAGAGCTGCACCTTCGCGCCGACCTCTGCGAGCCGGCGCGCCAACGTGCGGTCGCCGCGCACGACACGCTGGGACATCAACGCGGCGATCAGGTCGTCTGACTGCATGACTCAGTAGACTATCATGGGGGATGATGCCTTGTGGGCAGGGCGCTGTCTCGTCGATAGAACTCAGGCCAACACGCTGGAGCGCCGATGGACGATCATACCCGCCTCGAGGTCGAGGCCGCCGCCTTTCGTCGACTGGTGGAGCACCTGCGCGCCCACCCCGAGGTCCAGAACATCGACCTCATGAACCTGGCCGACTTCTGCCGCAACTGCCTGGCGAAGTGGTACCGCGCCGCCGCCGAGGAGCGGGGCGAGACCCTGGACTACGAGGGCGCCCGCGAGATCGTCTACGGCATGCCCTATGCGGAGTGGAAGGCCCTGCACCAGCGGGAGGCCAGCGCCGAGCAGCGCGCGGCCTTCGAGGGGAAGCGCGGCGACTAAGGCAGGAGCGCGCTGCGCTTCGGCTCGTCGGCCAGCGTGACCTGCCAGCGCCGCTCGTCTACCGCCTGCACCGCGATGGGCCTGGGCAGGACCAGCTCGACCTCCTGGCTGGTCATGACGGGCAGTTCATAAAAGGTGGCGGTGTAGCGCATGGTTTTGTCGGCCGCGGCGCGCGTGGCGACGAAGCTCCGATGCGCCGCGAGCCGCGCGTCGATGCGCTCGTTGCCCAGCGAGACGACGGCGCGCGTCCAGGCGGAGACGGCGGGGAGGAGGCTCGCGTCGCGCTCGACGCCCACGCTGTGGCGCCCGGAGCACATCGCCGCCGCCAGCGTCGTTCCGGTGCCCAGGAAAGGGTCGAGCACCCGGTCGCCTTGCAGCGAGAACATGTGGATGAGCCGCCAGGCCAGCTCGAACGGGAAGGCGGCGCTGCGCTCGCGGCTCGCCTGCAGGCCCTGGCCGGCGCCGGGCAGATCGCTCCAGAGGTCGGAGAACCACTGGTTGCGCTCCTCCCAGAAGTAGGCGCTGCGGCGGCGGCGAGCTCTCTCCGCCTCGGCGCGGAACTCACGTTTGCCGCCCTTGCGCAGCACGAGGATGTACTCGTGCTCGTAGGTCACGTAGGCCCCGGCGGGCAGCATGCCGGAGCCCATGAATTTGTTGGGGGCGTTCGTCGGCTTTCGCCAGAGGATGTCCGGCAGCGCCGTGAAGCCCATCCGCGTCACGGCCCCGAGGACGCGCGCGTGGTTGCTGAACAGGGCGAACTGCCCGCCCAGCGTGCGTGTGGCGTCGCCGATGTTCACGCAGGCGAGCCCGCCTGGCGTCAGGACGCGCGCGAGCTCGGCCCAGACACGGTCGAGCTCGCGATGCATGGCCTCGAAGGCGACCGGGCCGTCCTCGGCGGCCAGCGCGACGGCGGCGGCGGGCGAGAGCTCGCCGAAGATCCCATCCCACATGGCGATCATCGGGTAGGGCGGGGAGGTCACGACCAGATCGACGGATTCATCCAGGAGGAAGCTGAGATCCCTGGCGTCGCCGAGGTGCAGGTGGTGTTCGGTCGAGCGGGTCGGCGCCGCGGTGCTCAACGTCCGACCGCCCAGGGCAGCGCCTTGGTCTGGCCGGCGCGCATATAGGTCCCGGCGAGCTGGTTTCCCTGGAAGGTGCCGGTCAGCACCATGTTGTCGCCGCCGGACTCCTGAAGGCGGACGGCGCCCGTGGCGGGGTCGATGGAGCCGCTGAGCTGGATGATCCGCTGCGCGCTGCCCAGGGTGAGGCTCAGCTCGGCCTTGAGCGTGGTGCCGGACTGGCTCTGCACGCGCAGCGTCGCCGGGCGCCCGCTGGCGGTGCCGCTCCAGGTGCCGCGCAGGGCGGGCACCTCGGGCGCCGCGGCCTCGGGCTCGGGCGTGGCCTCGGGTTCGGCCTCGACCGTCGGCGCTGCCGTGGCTTCGGCGGGCTCGGGCTCGGTCGTGAGCTGCGGCGTGGGGTCGGAGGCCGGCGCGGGGCTGGCCTCCGGGGGCGTCGTCGTGGTCGTCGGCGCGGCGGTCCGCTTGCCGGAGGCCGGCGCGGCCGGGCTCGTGGCGCCGCCGCTGGCGAGCGTCGGGGTCGGGCTGGCCTCGGGCGCGGGGGAGGGCGTCGCCGTGCTCGGCGTCGCCGCGGCGACAGGGGCGCTGGTCGTCGTCTCCGCTGGCGGCAGGCCGGCCTCGGGCGCCACCGTCCCGTCCGGCTCCGACGGGAGGAGCACCATGACCAGCCCGAGCACCGCGAGCAGCCCCACGCCGCCGCCCACCAGGGCCACCCAGAGCGCCGCGCGCGCGCGGCTCGGGGCGGGGCGCGCCCCAGGCTCGGGGAGCTCGTCCTCGTGGATGGTGTTCGGGGCGAGGGTCCCCGCGAAGGTCCGCGGGGCGGGGGTCAGCGTGCGCGGCGGCAGCAGCCCCGCGCCGACGACCACGGGCGAGGCGGCGTCGCCAGAGCCCACCACCAGCGCGAGCAGCTCCGGCCGATCGGCGAACAGCGCCTCGGAGAGCGCCAGCGCCGTGGGGAGCCGCTGGTTGGGATCGGGCGCCATCGCCGCGTGCACGGCCGCCGCGACGGTGGGCGGCACGCTGGGCAGCACGGTCTCCAGCGGCGGGAAGCGCCCGTCCATCACGTTCTGGAACAGATCCGGGTCCTCCAGATCGAAGGGGGTCGCGCCCACCAGCATCGTGTACAGGATGGCGCCCAGCGCGAAGACGTCGGCGCGCTGGTCTACGCTCCTGGCGTTCGTGGCCTGCTCTGGCGCCATGTAGCCCGGCGTGCCCATCATCGAGCCGTCGCGGGTGGCCCCGACCGGCATCCCCTCCAGGACCACCTTCGCGATGCCGAAGTCCGTAATCTTCGGCACCAGCCCCTGCGGCGAGCGCGCCAGCAGGATGTTCGCCGGCTTCAGGTCACGATGCAGCACACCCGACGCGTGGGCGGCGCTCACGCCCGACAGGATGCGGGCGAAGATCTGCAGGCTCTGCTCCAGCGGGATGGCC
The DNA here is from genome assembly GCA_964556105.1 of uncultured Enterobacterales bacterium. Classification (GTDB taxonomy): domain Bacteria; phylum Myxococcota_A; class UBA796; order UBA796; family CAZKWG01; genus CAZKWG01. The sequence continues at coordinate 4,113 of CAZKWG010000481.1, forward strand.
CCCTGGCGGTCGAGCAGCTCCTGCAGGCTGACGTGGTCCACGTACTCCATCAGCAGCCCGAGCCGCCCGCGGTGCTCGAGCACGTCGGTGACCGCCACCACGTTCGGGTGGCGGATCTGGGCCTGGATCTGCCCCTCGCGGAGGAACCGCTCGCGCAGCCCGGGGTGGGGCAGGCTCAGCACTTTGAGCGCGTAGACGCTGCCCAGCGAGAGGTGGCGCACGCGGTAGACCTCGGCCATCCCGCCCGCGCCGACGCGGGCCTCGACCTCGAAGCGGTTGTCTACGCGCTCGCCGACCTCGAGCATCTACTGGTCCCGCGAGGTGACGTCGTTGAAGGTCAGGCCGGCGTTGACGGAGAGCACGATGGGGTTGTTCACGGCGTAGATCGTGCGCAGCACGCTGGCCGAGAACCCGACCTTGCGGCCCGTGCTGATGGTCAGCTTGCCGCCGCCTTGAAGGGCCAGCACGCGCAGCGCGCCGAAGCGGTCGATGTCCGAGAGATCGACCTGCTCGAAGTCCACGCCGTCCGGCCGCCAGAAGAAGGTGAGGAAGGGCCCCACCCCCACCTTGCCATTGGGCACGGCGATCCAGTCCGACTCGGCGTAGATCTCCGAGCCTGGGATGCTGGTCTCGTCCTCCTCCACCAGCGGGAAGCGGTAGCGCCAGCCGGCGTCCAGGAAGCCGTACCAGTAGCCCTTCTCACCGAGCGCGCCCGAGCGCCCCAGGCTGAGCATCGGCCCCAGGTCGAAGGTGCCCTCGCCCAGGTTGGTGATGCGCTCGCGGGTCTCGGCCGTCAGATCGCCGTAGCGCAGCTCGGCGCCGAGGGTCAGCGAGAGCGGCGCGCCGTACAGCTCGTTCAGCGCGTTGTAGCGCAGGTGCGTGGCGATGATGCCGATCCCGCGCGTGGTCTTGCAGGCCCCCAGCCCCACCGCGTCGCACAGCGCGGCGTCGTCCCGGTTCGCCCGCACATTGTAGTAGGGCACCGAGACATCGACCTCGGTGTTGGACAGCAGGCCATAGGTCAGGATGGCCTTGGCGCCCAGGGTCGAGATGCCCTCGCCCACCTCGATGAGGTCCTCCTCGGCGAAGGACCCGGTGGACTGCGCCAGCTTCTCCAGGCGACGCGCCTCGCTCCCCACGTAGAGGTCGGTCTGTCCTTCGCCCACCACCCAGGGGCCCGAGCCGGCATGCGCGAGGGAGGCGAGGAGCGACAGCGTGACGAGAGAGGTGACCATACGGCGAGGATATCGCGGATCGGCGTCATCTCCAAGGGGCAGGCCTCCCGGCACCCCCGCGGCGAGATAGGTCCCTGCCCGGTGGGAGGTCCGAATGGAGCGCACGCTGGAGCCCGAGCTGATGGAGGAGGACGACCAGGCGCGCGCTTACGCCATGGCCGACTTCGAGGAGCCTCACGCGCTGGTGGTCTCGCTCCTGCTGGCGCGCGTCGGCGCGCTGCCGCCCTGGGGCGTCGCGCTGGATCTCGGCTGTGGGCCGGCGGACATCACCCTTCGGACTGCGCGCGCCCTGCCCGGCTGGCGGGTGGACGGGGTGGACGGCTCGCCCGCCATGCTGCGCTTCGGCGAGGCGGCGCTCGCGGCCAGCGGCCTCGGCGCGCGGGTGCGGCTGGTCCTCGGGCGGCTCCCCGACGAGGCGCTGCCCGAGCCCGCCTACGATCTCGTCTTCTCCAACAGCCTGATGCACCACCTGCCGGACCCGGACCTGATCTGGGGCGCGGTGCGACGCCACGCCCGGCCGGGCGCGCCGGTCTTCGTCATGGACCTGATGCGCCCGGACAGCGCGGAGGCGGCCGCGGCGATGGTCGAGCGCTACGCCGGCGGCGAGCCGGAGGTGCTCCAGCGGGACTTTTATGCCTCGCTCTGCGCCGCGCTGCGACCCGACGAGGTCCGGGAGAGCCTCGGGCGAGCGGGACTACAACTGACGGTGGAGGCCGTGAGCGACCGGCACCTCATCGCCTGGGGCCGGGCGTGAGCGAGCGCGCCGCGCCGCGCCGCTGGGAGCTGTGGGTCGTCGTCCTCTACCTGTCCTCGGGGCTGCCCTTCGGGATCATCGACAAGCTCATCCCGATATGGCTGAAGACCGAGGGCGTCTCGCTTACCGAGATCGGGCTGGCCAGCCTGCTCGGGCTGCCTTGGGTGTTGAAGGCGCTCTGGGCGCCGCTCGTAGACCGCGCCGGCACCGTCGCGCGCTGGACGGGGGGCGCGCTGGCCGTGATCGCGCTGGCGCTGGGCGCGCTGGGTACGCTCTCCCCGGGGCCGGTGGC
>CAZKWG010000482.1:0-6381 GCA_964556105.1 uncultured Enterobacterales bacterium
CAGCGGCCCCGAGCTCCCCCTGCGGCTGGCGCGCCTCGCGCTGGTCGGGGAGGTACGCGGTGAGATCGAGCCCTGTGGCTGTCCCACCCTGCCCTTTGGCGGCTTCGAGCGGCGCGAGCGGCTGCTGGATCAGCTCCGCGCGGAGCCGGGTGGGCCGGTGTTTCACCTCGACGCGGGCGAGCTGCTGGTGAAGGGCCAGACCACGCGCGCGCCCGACGTGGAGCGGGTGCAGCTCCTGCTGGAGCTTCAGCGCGAGGTGGGCGTGGACGTGTGGGTGCCCGGACCTACGGATCTCGGCGCGCTGGGGCTGGAGGGCCTGCGCGCGCAGGCGGCGCGGGCCGATGGTCCCCGTCTGGTGAGCGCCACCCTCGCCGACCTGGACGGCGCCCTGATCCTGCCGGCCTCGACGGTCCTCGTGCGCGACGGCGTGCGGCTCGGCGTCATCGGCCTGAGCGGCATGCCGACCGACCCGTCGCTGCGGGCGGCGGTGCGCTCCCTCGATCCGCTCTCGGCGACGCGCGCGGCCCTCGACGCGCTGCCGGGCGATCTCGACATGGTGGTGGTCCTGGGCAACGTCTCCGACGAGCTCGCCAGCCGTGTCGCCGCCGAGACGCCGGGCCTCACGGCGGTGTTGACCACGCGCGGCGCCTCCTACGACGAGCCGCGGACCCCCGTCACGGGCGGGGTCCCGGTCATCGAGGCGCCCGATCGCGGGCGCTACGTGGAGCTCGTGCAGGTCCGCCTCGGCTCGAGCGCGCGCGCGCCGCTGCGCCTGGAGCCGGAGGCGCGCGCCTGGCGAGACCTGGAGGGCCTCCTGCGCGTGTCCGGCGGGGACGCGGACGTGGTGGCCCGGCGGGACGCGCTGAACGCGCGCTTCGAGACGCTCGGTCGTGGGAGAAACCTGGCGTTCGCGGAGGCGATCCCGCTCGGCGCCCAGCTGGATGGCGAGGCGACGGTCTCGGCGCGCCTCGCGGCCTACCGGAAGGACGCGCTGGCGCAGGCGGTGGAGGCCGCCGCCGCTCCCGTGACCCCCGCGGAGCGCGGCTACGCCAGCTCAGGGGGGTGTGTGAATTGCCACACCTCCGAGTTCGCCCGCTGGACCTTCAGCGATCACGCGAAGGCCTGGGAGGCGCTCATCGAGCGCCGCGCCACCACCAACCCGGAGTGCGTCTCCTGCCACACCACCGGCTACGGCGAGCCGGGCGGCCTGGGCGAGCTGACCGCGAGCAACGTCCGCCGCCTCAAGGGCGTGCAGTGCGAGGGCTGCCACGGCCCGCTGCGCGGCCATCCCAACGACGAGACCGTGCTGGCCCGGCCCGTCGTCGAGGCGACCTGCCTGCGCTGTCACGACGAGGCGAACAGCCCGGAGTTCGACTTCGCCACCTACATGGCGCGCGCGACCTGCCAGGGAGGCGCGCCGGACACGCCGAAGCTGCCGGACTTCCCGGCTCCTGCGACGCCCTGAGCGACGCGCGGAGGGCCTACCAGGCGGCCAGGAAGCGATCGACCTCTTCGCGCTCCAGGAGCCCCAGGCTCAGCTCCAGGCAGCCCGAGCAGATGGTCACGCCGTTGTGCTGGTAGATGCCGCGGGTCTCGAAGTGCGTGGCGCCGCAGAGGCTGCACGTCGCGTCATCGGGGGCGGTCATGCTGCGGCGGTGCTGACCGACGTTGACCACGCAGCGGTCGCAGATGACCGCGTGGCTCCCGGCCATCAGGTGGGAGACCTCGTGGGGACCGCGCCCGCAGGAGGAGCAGCTGAGGTGCTCGTCATCGGAGACGCGGCGGGGGCGCGCGCGGCCGCCGGGAGGCGTCACGTAGGCCAGCAGGCGCTCCACGTGACGGCCGGCCCCGCGCTCGCGGGCGCGCTCGCTCAGCTTGCGCACGGCGTCGGGCTCCCCATACATGGCGAGGCCCGTCCAGGCGGCGACCGACAGCTCGGGATCGGCGTTCTCCGCCCAGCTCCGCAGCAGCTCCTTGCCCGCGCTGCTGCGTCGGGTGGCGATGGCCAGCAGGAGCAGGCCCTGGTAGGCGCGCGCCCGGTTGCGCTCGAGGTCCAGGTTGCGGCGGTGGACGCGCACGTCCGGCGCGTTCGGGTGGCGCTCCACGGCGGCGCGGCGCAGATCCGCCTCGTCCACGCCCAGGCCGCCGGTCAGCACCGGCTCCGGCAGGGCGCCAGATGCGGCCAGGGCCTCGCCCCCCAGCTCCGGGCCGAAGTGGCGGCCGGGATCGCGGAGCTGCGCGGCGGTGTCATCGGCGACGGCGCCGAGCGACATGGCGGTGGCCGCCTCCCAGAGCTGGAAGCGCAGGACCTCGTCCTGGGTGCGGTCGATGGCGGACAGGACGGCCCCGGTGGTCGAGGGGCCGACGGCGCGCAGCTCATCGAGGATCACCCGGACGCGCTCGCGGGTGAGGCTGCGGGTGTCGACCTCGCCGCCAGGAGGCAGTCGGTCATACTGGCCGACCTCCACGCCGAGCGCCTGGACCAGCCAGGTCACGTCCCCGCCGACCCGGCGGGTGCGCGCGAGCTCGATGAAGCTCGGCATGTGCTCGGGGTGCTCCTTCAAGGTCTCGCGGAAGACGCGGATCGCCTCGTTGGGATCGCCCTCCTCGAGCAGCGTGCAGCCGAGCGCATGCCGCGCGGTGAGGTTGTCCGGGTCCAGCAGCAGCGCCTGGTGGCAGGCCTCGCGGGCGCGGCTGTACTCGCCGAGCTGAAACCAGGCCATCGCCATCCGCGAGAGCACCTTCGGATCGTCCGGGCGGTCGCGCAGGTACTGCCGGTAGTGCTGGATGGCGTTGTTGTACTTGCCGAGCTCGTAGGCCACCTGCCCCAGGTAGTAGCGGGCGACGGAGGCGTAGCGGTCGTGCTCGCGCAGGCGGACGAAGAACTTCTCCGCCTCCTTGTGGCGCCCGGTGAGCAGGGTCGAGATGCCCAGGTCCTTGAACAGGGAGGGCGTGACGTCCGGCGTCGGGTCCAGCTCGAGCGAGCGCACGAGGTGGTACTGGCTGCGCTCGACCAGGCGGCGCGGGTTGCCCCGCTGGCGAGCCAGCTCGGCGAGGGCGCGGCCCAGGAAGAGGTGCGACTCCCAGGCCTCCGGCGCCAGCCGACAGGCGCTCTCGAACTGGCGCACCGCGGCGCCGACGTCGCCGTTCAGGCGCTCCAGCGAGCCCAGGGCCAGCCGGAGATCGGCGCGCTCGGCGTCCAGGCGCAGCGCCTGGTCCAGGTAGCGGGCGGCGGCCTCCGGGCGCTCCATCCCCACCAGCGCGAAGCCGGCGGTGACGAGCCCCTCGACCGAGACCGGGTCATCCTGCAACACCTTGCGGGCTACGCCGAGCGCGCGGTTGCACTCGGCCTCTCCACCCTGGTGGAAGAGCCCTCGCGAGAGCAGCGCCCGCGCGAGCTCGAGACGCAGCGCGGGGTCCTCGGGAGTCCGGCTGGTGGACTCCTCGAGCCGGCTGATGGTCCAGTCGAGCTTCTGGTGGGGGTAGAGCGAGCGCATCTTGCTGGGCGAGGTGAGGGTGGAACGCCCTACCGTATCATTGTCCGGTGGAGAACGGGAGCGAGGCGGCGTGGATCGTGACAGCCCGTGGGGGCGATGGTAGAGTCCAGCTATGTCCAGCCATCCAAACCGGGACTCCGGACGAGGTCCTGGACGCCTGAGCGCGCGCCCTCCTCCCGAGGGGTTAAGCGGTTCGGCATGGATCCCGAGCTTCTCGCGCTGAAGCGGGCCCGCGCCCGCGACGTCCTCGTCCCGCTCTTCCTCTCCAGCGGGGCGACCAGCCTGGTCTACGAGACCCTCTGGTCCCGTGAGCTGCACCTGATCGTGGGGACCAGCCAGCTGGCCATCTCGACGACGCTGGCGGCGTTCATGGCTGGGCTGGCGGCGGGCGGCGTGGTGGCCTCGCGGGTGGTGCATCGCGCCCGTCGTCCGCTGGTCTGGTACGCGGCGTTGGAGGTGTTCATCGGGCTCTACGCGCTCGCCTTCCCATGGATCATGAAGGCGTTCACGCCGCTCTACCTCCTCTGGGGGCAGGGGGTGGACCGCTCGCCGGCGGAGACGGCGCTCTTCCAGCTCGTCTCGCTGGGCGCGCTGCTCCTGCCGCCGACGGTGGCCATGGGGGCGACCCTGCCGCTGCTGGCGCGCTTCGCCGTGCTGGACGACAAGGAGGCGGGCGTGCAGGTGGGGCGCCTCTACGGCGCGAACACGCTGGGGGCGGTGGTGGGGGCCGGGCTGGCGGGCTTCGTGCTGCTGCCCGAGCTGGGGCTGGCGCGCACGACCTGGCTGGTGGCGTCGGCGAACCTGGTCCTGGGCGCGGTGGCCTTCCTGCTGGGGCGCGAGGCCCCGGAGATCCCGGTGGGGGAGCGCGCCCCCGCGGCCCGCGCGGAGGGCGAGAGCGCGCTGCTCTGGATGGTGGCGACCCTGGCCGGCTTCGCCAGCCTGCTCTACGAGGTGAGCTGGTTCCGCGTCCTGGTCCTGACCCTGGGGGGCAGCGCGTACGCGTTCTCGCTCATGCTCCTGGCCTTTCTGCTGGGCATCGGGATCGGGGGCTGGCTGGGCGGGCCGCTGGCGGATCGGGCCTACGCCCGCGGCGGTCGGGCGGAGGTGCTGCGCTGGCTGGCCGGAATACAAGTCCTGGTTGCTGTTCTGGCCTGGCTCACCATGTTCGGCTATGGGGAGCTGCCCTACCAGTACGTGAGCCTCTTCGCGTCGGCCGAGAAGGCGCGCGAGCTGTTCTGGCCGATCATGCTGCTCCTGGCGCTGGGCGTGACCCTGCCCGCCTGCCTGGGCATGGGCGCGGCCTTCCCTTTCCTGGTGCGCGCGGCCGTCGGGCCGTCCACGCCGGGCGAGGACACCGGGGGGCCGCTGGGCCGCCTGTACGGGGCGAACACGGTGGGCGCCATCCTCGGCGCGGCGGGCGGCGGCTTCCTGCTGCTGCCGGTCCTGCACGTGACGGGCTCGGTGCTGCTGGCGGTATCGGCCAACCTGCTGGCGGCGGCGCTGGCCTTTGGCCTCTCCGGGCCGACACGTCAGCGCCTGGTCATGGTCGTGGCGGGGGCGTTCCTCACCATCGGGCTCACGCATCGGTGGCCGCCACCCTGGGATCCGCTGCTGATGACGTCCGGCATGTACAAGTACGTGACGGACATCGAGGATCGCAGCCGCCAGGGGGTCTACAACTACGCGGTAGAGCCCTATGACCTGCTCTTTTACGACGAGGGGCTCAGCGCGGTGGTGACCGTCGCGCGGGTTCGTTCCACGGGGAACATCTGGCTGGCGAACAACGGCAAGATCGACGCCTCCTCCCAGGCGGACATGCCGACCCAGGTGCTGGTCGCGCAGCTCCCCTTCGCGTTCCGGCCCGAGGCCAGGACCGCGGCCGTGATCGGCCTCGCCAGCGGCGTGACGGCGGGATCGGCCACCACGCAGCCCGCGCTGACGCGCATCGACATCGTCGAGCTCGAGCCCGCCGTGGTCGAGGCCAGCACCTACTTCGACGAGATCAACAACACCCCGCTCGCCGACCCGCGATCGAAATTGTATACGAATGACGGGCGTAATCACATCGTGCTCACCCACGAGAGCACCTATGACGTCATCATCTCGGAGCCCTCCAACCCCTGGCTGACCGGGGTGAGCAACCTGTTCACGGCGGAGTTCTTTGCGCTCGGCAAGACGCGCCTCACCCCGGGCGGCGTCTGGTCACAGTGGGTGCAGATGTACGGGATGGACTACAAGGATCTGTTGAGCCTGCTCCGCACCTTCTCCGAGACCTATGCCCACGTCATGCTGTTCAGCACCATCGAGGACGCCGATCTGGTGCTGGTGGGCAGCGACGCCCCGCTGACCCTGGACATCGCGGCGTCAGAGGCGATGATCCGCGCGAGCGAGGCGGTGGCCATCGATCTCGCCCAGGTCAAGGTCTGGAGCGCCTACGACCTGCTGGCCCTCTACCATCTGGATCGCGACGGCATCCTGGCGCAGGCCGGCCAGACGGAGATCAACACCGACGACAACATGCGCATCGAGTACTCCGCGCCGCGGCACCTCTACGACGACACCTCGGAGGAGAACTTCCTCAAGCTGCTCCACCCGAAGATGGTCGGTCCCACGCTCCCGCTCGAGGCCCTGCGCACCCACAAGGACTTCATCGAGCTGGCCCGCGCCTACGCCCGCCGCGAGGACTGGCTGCGCGTGCTGCTGGTCCTGGAGGCCGATCCGGCCATCCTCAGCGTCCCGGAGCGCGCGCGCCTCGTGGCCGGCCTGGGCGACACCCTCCGCAGCGACCAGGACCCCTCGGAGAGCGCGGTGGAGGCGATGCTGCTGATGCTGGAGAGCGAGCCCGCCGCCCCTGCCGCGGGAGAGGCGCCCGCGGCAGGGGCGG
>CAZKWG010000483.1:0-6380 GCA_964556105.1 uncultured Enterobacterales bacterium
CCACCTCACCCAGCCCGCGCTGAGCGCCTCCATCCGCCGCCTGGAGGAGCGGGTCGGCGCGCGCCTGCTCGAGCGCCTCCCGCGGGGCGCGCGCCCGACGGCCGCGGGGGAGGCATATCTGCCCCATGCCCGCGCGGTGATCGGCGCCTGGGAGGCCGGGCGGCGGGCGGTGTCCGAGGTGGAGGGCCTCAGCGCAGGGCGGGTCACCGTCGGGGGTGGGGCGACCGCCTGCACCTACCTGCTTCCAGCCATCCTGACGGCGTTTCGCCACCGCTATCCCGGGGTGAGCCTCCGCGTGCGCGAGGTGCTCACGCCGCTCGTCGTGGACGCCGTCGCGGCGGGAGAGCTCGATCTCGGCGTGGCCCAGGGAGCGGGCGAGCCCTGGCTTCAGGACGAGCTCATCCTGGTGGGGGCGCCCGGCGTCACGAGCCCCGCGCCCTTCGTGACCTTCGTGCAGGGCTCCTCCGTGCGCGCCACCCTGGAGGCGGCCTTCCCCGAGGCGGAGATCGCCGTCGAGCTGAGCAGCATCGCCTCGGTGAAGGGGCTCACGCGGGCGGGCATGGGCGTGGCGCTGCTCTCGCGCGCGGCCTGTCAGGACGATCTCGCCCATGGCGCGCTGGTGGAGATCCCCGACCCGCGCACGCCGATGCGCCGCCCGCTGGGGCTGGTCCACCTGGGGCTGGAGCGTCTCTCCCCCGCGGCGCGCGCGCTGCGCGAGCTGATCCTGGCCGAGCCCTACAGGCTCGCGCGGACCGCCCCGAGCGCGTCGCTGTAGGCGGCGACCAGCTCGTCCACCTCGGCCTCCGTGATGATGAACGGAGGCAGGAAGCGCACGGCCTTGTCTCCGGCGGGGCACACCAGCACGCCGCGCTCGCGCATGGCGTCGACGATCTTCCCAGGCGGCAGGTCCGTCCAGGCGCCCAGGATCAGCCCCTCCCCCGTCACGCGGGCGCCCGTCGCCTCGAGCCCGGCCTGCAGGCGCGCGCCCAGCGTGAGGTTCCGCGCCATCAGGTCCTCGTCCAGGATGGTCTCCAGGGTCGCGAGCCCTGCGGCGCAGGAGACGGGGTTGCCGCCGAAGGTCGAGCCGTGGTCACCCGGCTGAAAGGCGCCAGACACGGCGGGGGAGGCGACGATCGCGCCCAGCGGCAGGCCGCCGCCGAGGGCCTTGGCCAGCGTGACCACATCGGGGAGCGGATCGAAGCGCAGCCGGCCGGCCCGGCCCAGCCCGCACTGGATCTCGTCGTAGACCAGCAGCGCGCCCACAGCGTCACAGGCGGCGCGGATCTCGGCGAGGTTCGCGATGGGGACGCAGCCGCCCTCTCCCTGGATGGGCTCGATGAAGACGGCGGCGGTGCACGCGCTGACGGCGGCGGGGATGTCCGCGGCGTCCAGGTTCCGCACCTCGGCCGGCAGCGGCCCATACCCTTCCTGGTACTTCGGCTTTGGCGTCATCGCCAGGGCCATCAGGGTGCGGCCGTGGAAGGCGCCCGTGGCCGTGATGATCTCCGCCCGGGAGTCGCCGCGGCGGTAGTGATGCTTGCGCGCCAGCTTGACCGCGCCCTCGTTGGCCTCGACGCCGGAGTTCGACAGGAAGATGGAGGCGGGACCCTCCGGCCAGGCGTAGACCTGGGAGAGCCGATCGACGAATTGTCGTTGTGTATCGACGTGATACAGGTTCGACGTGTGCATGAGGCGATCCACCTGAGCATGGACCGCCGCCAGCACGCGGGGGTGGCCGTGCCCCAGCGCCATCACGGCGATCCCGGCGATGCCGTCCAGGTACCAGCGCCCGTCGACGTCCTGCAGCCGGCAGCCCTGGCCGCGGGTCAGCTCGACCGGGTAGCGCGCGTAGGTGTTGAGAAAGCTCATGTTACACCTCGTGTTACCATCGTCCCGATCCCGCGCTCGGTGAGCAGCTCCAAGAGCACGGCGTGGGGCTCGCGCCCGTCAGCCACCGTCACCCCCTCCACCCCGGCGTCCAGGGCGTCCAGGCAGGCCTCGGCCTTGGGGATCATCCCGCCGCTCACCACGCCGGACTGGATCCAGGCGCGCAGGGTCGGGGCGTCCACGGTGGCGACCACGCCGTCCGGGCCGCGGATCCCGTCCACATCGGTCAGGAAGAGCAGGCGCTTCGCGGCGAGCGCGCCCGCCACCGCCGTCGCCACGCTGTCGGCGTTGACGTTCAAGGCCTGGTCCTGGTCGTCTACCGCCACCGGGGCGATGACGGGGATCAGGCCCAGGCCGAGGAGCTGCTGCAAGAAGAGCGCGTCCACCTTGGTGATGTCGCCGACCCGTCCGAGATCGACGGCCTCGCCGGTCTGGCGCGAGGTGTGGGCGCGCACGGCCCCCCTGAGCCAGCCCCCGCCGTCCTGACCGGAGAGCCCGAGGGCGCGTCCGCCCACCCGCGCGAGCGCGGCGACGATGTCGCGCGAGATCCCGCCCACCTGTACGAGCTGCGCGACCCGCATCGTCGCCTCGTCGGTGACGCGCAGGCCGTCGACGAAGCGCGGCTCCAGGCCGAGGCGCCGTCCCCAGTCGCTCACGGTGGGCCCGCCGCCGTGGACCAGCACCACGTCCACGCCCACGCGCCGCAGCAGCACCACGTCCTGCATGACCGCGTGCGCCAGCTCGGCGGAGACCTGCGCGGCCCCGCCGTACTTGATCACCACGGTCTGACCGGCCCAGGCGCCCATGAAGGGCAGGGCCTCGACCAGCGCCTCAGCTACGGTAGTCGGCATTGATCTTCACGTATCCTTCGGTGAGGTCGCAGCCCCAGGCCACGCCGAAGCCCGGTCCCGGCAGGCGGGCCTCGATGCGCACGGTGGGCGCCGTGAGCGCGTCGGAGGCGGCGCGCTCGTCGAAGGCGAGGGGGCGGCCCGCGCGCAGCACGGGGACGCCCGCCAGGTCCAGATCCAACAGGTCCAGGTGGGGCACCCCAGCGGCGCCGAGCGCGCCCACGATCCTCCCCCAGTTGGGATCGCGGCCGAAGATCGCGGCCTTGAGTAGATTCGACCGCACGACGGCCCGCGCGGCCTGGCGCGCCTCCTGGTCGGAGCCGAGCCCGGAGACGGCCACCTCCACTAGCGTGGTCGCCCCCTCCCCGTCGCGGGCGATGGCGCGGGCGAGCTGGCGGCAGACGGTCTCCAGCCCGAGCGTCAGCGCCTCCCAGGCCGCGTGGCCCGGGGCCGCCACCTCGCCCGTGCCGGTCGCCTGGACGATCAGCGTGTCGTTGGTCGAGGTGTCGCCGTCCACGGTGATGGCGTTGAACGTGCGATCGGCGACCTCTCGCAGCAGGGCCTGCAGGTCGGCGGGGGCCACGCGCGCGTCGGTGCAGACGAAGCCGAGCATGGTCGCCATGTCCGGGTAGATCATCCCCGACCCCTTGGCGACGCCGCCGACGCGCACGCCGCCCACGTCGACCGCGGCCTCCTTGGCGACCAGATCCGTGGTGAGGATGGCGCGGGCCAGGCGGTGGCCGTCGTCAGCGCCCTGCAGGGCGCGCTCGGTCGCCGTGCGCACGGCGGGGAGCAGGCGTTGCATGGGCAGGTTCACGCCGATGACGCCAGTGGAGCAGACGAGGATCTCGTCGCTGGAGCAGCCCAGCACGCTCGCGGCGGCGCTGGCGGTGGCGGCGACGTCGGCCTCGCCCTGGGCGCCGGTCGAGGCGTTGGCGTTGCCCGAGTTGACGACCACGGCGCGGACGGGGCCGGGGACGCGCGCGCGGCTCCAGCGGCAGGGGGCGGCGGCGGCGCTGGAGCGGGTGGTGACGGCGGCGGCGACCCCCGGCGCGAGGAGCACGGCCACGTCGTCGCTAACCGGCGGGTGGTCGGGCTTCTTGATGCCGGCCGAGACGACGCCGCAGCGGGCGGCGGCGACGAGATCCCAGCTCCCGCCCGCGACGAGGGGGGCCTCCAGCAGGGGCGGCAGGGCCAGCGGCTTCATGCGGCGGCCCACATCATCTGCCGCGTGGAGCGCGCCAGGAGGGCCTGGCTGCAGCCGGCCAGCCGCGCGCAGCCCGCGCAGGTCCTGGCCTTGGTGGCGATGGCGCGATCCAAGGCCGGCCCCTCGCTCATGGTCTCGCAGCCCCGGGCGCGGGCCCAGGGGGTCTGCCCCAGGCGCACGAAGCTGGCATGCTCGAAGAAGTCGGCGATCGCCGTCAACGCGACCACGGTGTCGTAGCCGCGGCGCTCCGCCTCCAGCGCGGCCGCCTCCACCAGCGCGGCGCCCAGGCCGACCCCACGCCGGGCCGCCACCAGCGAGCCCAGCTCCACCACGTCCTCGCTCCACCGGCTCAACGCGACGGTGCCGACCAGCTCGCCGTCCTCTTCGGCGACGAGGAAGTCCGCGGGATCCACGGCGCGCGGCAGCAGGTTCCCGAGCGTGATCTCGGGCGCCATCAGGGCGTGGATCGCGGGGACGTCAGCGAAGACAGCAGGACGGATGTCCATGGGGAGCCTCCTCAGCGCGCTGCGCAGCGGTCAGGGCAGCAAGGGGAAGAGCGGCAGGCCGGTGGTCTCGGGCAGGCCCAGCGCCAGGTTCATGCACTGCACGGCCTGGCCGGCGGCCCCCTTGACCAGATTGTCGATGGCGCAGACGGCGGTGACGACGCCGCGCTCAGCGTCCAGGGCCACGTGGACCACGGCGCGGTTGGTGCCGCGCACCTCGGCGGTCGAGGGCGGGGCGTCGCGGAGGACGATCATCGGATGATCGGCGTAACAGGCATGATACAGCGCGAGGATCTCCGGACGGGAGATAGATCGGTTCAAGCGCCCGTGAACCGTCGCCAGCATCCCGCGAATCATCGGGACCAGATGCGGCGTAAACACGACGTTACAGCCGAGGGTCTGCTCGATCTCCGGGCGGTGGCGGTGGGTCCCGGCCAGCCCGTACGCCGAGGCGCTCTCGGCGACCTCGGCGTAGAGGTTGCGTGGGCCGGGCGTGCGGCCAGCGCCGGAGATGCCGCTCAGGCAGTCCGCGACGATCCCCTCCACCAGCCCGGCCTGCACCAGCGGCAGGATCGCCAGCGCGGTCGCGGTCGGGTAGCAGCCCGGGTTGGCGACGAGGCGCGTCGAGCGCAGGGCCTCCCGGTTCAGCTCGGGCAGGCCATAGACCGCGCGCGGCAGCAGCTCGGGGCAGGGGTGCGCGCTGCCGTAGGCCGCGGCGTAGACGGCCGGGTCCTTCAGACGAAAGTCCGCGCCGAGATCGATCACCAGGACGCCGCGCGCCAGCAGCTCTTTGGCCACCGGCGCCGAGACGCCGTGCGGAAGCGCGAGGAAGACCACGTCTGCGACGGACGCGAGCGCGCCCGCGTCCAGGCTTTGGACGTCCAGATCCAGCAGGCCAGTGGTGCCTGGCCAGACCGCGCTCAGCGGCTGCCCCGCCTTCTGCCCGCCCGCCGCCGCCACCAGGCGCACACCCGCGTGCCCCGCCAGGATCCGGCAGAGCTCGATCCCGGTGTAACCGGTGATACCAGCGATGGCGACGCGCGCGCTCACGCGAGGAGGACCCCCGAAGAAGAAGGCGCATGTCTATACATCGTAGTGCATAATTATGCAAGCCGGCGCCGGTCGCGAGGGGCGCCGCGCCAGGGAGGGTGAAAGCTGCGGCTCCCGCGGGGCGCGGGTATACTGCTGGTCTCCCGGAGCGCCCATGCAAGCCCTTCTCCTCCTGCTCTCGCTGCCCGCCACCGCCGCGACCTGGTATGCCGACTCCGACGGCGACAGCTATGGCGACCCCGACGTCTGGATTCGGCGCGGCAGCGCGCCCGTCGGCTATGTCGATGATGACAGCGACTGCGACGACAACAACGCCGATGCGCGCCCCGGCGGCACCGAGACCTGCGACGGCGCAGACAACGACTGCAACGACGCCGTGGACGACGGCAGCGCGTCCTGCCCCTACCCCGTGGACTACATGGACGGCGTCACCGATCACGCCTACATGTTCGTGACCTCCGCGCGGAGCTGGACGAGCGGGTCGAGCTACTGCGGGACCTACGGCTACCACCTCGCCGTGATGAACGACGCGACCGAGGACGCCTGGACCAACGCGACGGCGGACAGCTACACCACCTCGAAGTTCTGGTTCGGCTTCGATGATCGGTCGTCCGAGGGCAGGTTCGAGTGGGTAGACGACTCGGAGACCACCTACACCAACTGGCACTCGGGCGAGCCGAACGACTCCGGCGGCGGCGAGGACTGCACCCAGCACAACCGCTTCGACGACGGGAGCTGGAACGACGAGCCCTGCTCGACGGAGTTCTACTTCATCTGTGAGGCCGATCCTGGGCTGAGAACCTGGTATGTGGACGCGGACGACGACGGCTACGGCGACCCGGACTCGGCGACCCTCGAGTCGAGCGGCTCGCCCGGCAGCAGCTA
>CAZKWG010000484.1:0-2093 GCA_964556105.1 uncultured Enterobacterales bacterium
CTGGACATGACATCCACCCTCGACATGACATGGGCCGCCGTGTGTGGCGCGGCTTGGAGATTCGGGCGCTTGTCTGTGTCGTAAATATTTTGGAACGACTTGTAATCGACATCCTCGCCCACCTGTGCCATGCTCCACGTGACACCCGCATGGAGCCCCCATGTTTCGATCCCGCCTCCCCAGTCTCGACGTCTGGCTCTGCGATCTCGCCGCGCTCGTGGGCCCGCTCCCGTATCGCCACTACGACGCCCTCCCCGACGCGCTCTCGGACCTCCAAGCTGCGCTGCTGCTCCTCTCCGATCAGCCCCAGGGCGGCGTGGCCCTGTTCCGGCTGAGCGAGGCCCAGGCCGAGGCTGGCGCCGCTGTGCTGAATCGCCTGAACGCGGCGGTTGAGTCGCTCGCGCCGGGCCTGGTCCGCGCCGGGCAGGTGGTCGCGCTCGAGGGCGGCGCCCGCGCCGTGATCGTGCTCTCGCCCATGCCCTCGCTGTCGCCCTGGGGCGGCCCACCCGACCTGCGTCCAGTGTTGGGTATTGGCCTCGACGACCTGGAGGGGCTGCTGGTCGAGCACGCTCCGCAGGACGTGAGCGCCGAGGATCTGGCCGCCATCCCCGATCTCTGGGACGAGCCTGAGCGCGCGCTCATCGCGCTGGGAGCGCTGTACCCCTGGCGCGGGCAGCTCGTGGGGACGGTCGCCGGGGCGCTGACCTACGGCGGCTTCGATCGCGAGCTCCTGCCCGGTCAGCGGGTCTTGGAGCGGACCCACGGCGACGAGGTCCCGCGCATTGGCGACATCGGCGAGATGATCGAGGCGCCCACCGAGGCGCTGCACCAGCTCGGCGGCCTGCCCGTCCGGCTGGCGCGGGCGCTGCTGATCAACGCGCTCGCCCTCCGCCGCTGGGACGCCGACGATCCCGGCCAGCCCGTCATCGCCGAGGTCGCTGGCGGCGCCATCACGATCACCAGCCCCGGCACGACCAACGCGAGCTGGCGCGCTCGCGAGGGTCAGCGACCCAACCCCAACCTGGACGCGCTGCTGCGTAGGCTGGAGATCTGGACGGGGCCGATGCTCGATCTGCGCACCATCCAGCAGGAGCTGCGTCGGGCGGGCCTGCCGCCGCTGGTGGTCGAGGAGGAGGCGGACAAGGTGGTGCTCACCTGCCGCGTGTCGGCGGCTGCGGTCGAGGCGGCCCAGGCGGAGGCGCGGGCGCGCTTCGAGGAGCCGCTGGGGCGGTCGGTGCAGACGCCGGTCCCCGCGCCGCGACCGAAGACGCTGCCTTTGTTGCCGGGGGGAGGGCAGGGGAAGGGGGCGAGCGCGCTCAAGGCTCGGGAGGAGCCTCCTCGGCCGATCTTCATGGGGTCGCCGACTCCGAGCGCGCCGCTGTTCGGCCGCGCGGTGCTGCCCGCTGTCGCTGTCACGCCTCCGCCCCAGGTCAGCAAGCACCCGGCTCGCGGAGCCGCCGCGCAGGCCGCCTCCAACCCTCGCTTCAGCGCCGAGGCCCGCGCTGCCCAACTCCTCGAGCTCCTGGGCGCGAGCCCCGATCCGCTGACCCGTCACCAGATCGTCCACACCCTCGCCTGGTCGCGCTCGACCGCCCGCGCCGTGCTCGCCGCGCTGGTCGCGGAGGGCCGCGTTCTGCCGGAGGCCGCGTCGCCACGCTCGCCGCATCAGCGGTATCGGGCGGCGTAGGCGAGGTTGGGGGCTCGGCCATTAAACTAGTAGCCGTTATCGAAGTCGGCCAGGTCCGTCCGTCACCCCTGTCGTGGCATGTAACAAACGTTACAAGCCTGTTATTGCTAAATGCTCGTCTCCGGTCGACGAACCCGACGTTCGTCACCCCCGCGCATCTTCGGCGTTCCTCCGATGGCACCGTTCTTGCTTGAACCTCGGCGTTCGCTCCGAGGTCGCCATGCTCCGCCGCTCCGCTCCTGTTCAAGAACACCTCCCTGCCGCCGACCGCGCTCCCGATCCCGGGCTCCCGAGCGGAGTCGCGGGGCTTCACCACACGCTCGGCAACGCCGCGATTCGAGACCGGCTCCTTGGTCGCGGCGAGACGCTCCCGGCGTTCCCGCATCAGCCCGCGATCCAGCGGAGC
>CAZKWG010000484.1:2193-3757 GCA_964556105.1 uncultured Enterobacterales bacterium
GCGCCTGGCGACGCGGTCTCCGGGAGGATCCACGACTACACCATCGTCCCGGTCGAGGAGCAGGGGCCTGGATCGGCCCTCGGCTGGAGCTCGCCCGCGGGCCAGCCGCTGCAGGTCTCCGACGACGGGTGCATGGCGGTGACGAACGCTGGCGAGGCGCGGACCCAGGACGCCTGGGCCCTCGCCAGCCAGATTGAAGTCTCCAACGCCGTGCTAGAGGCTCAAGGATCGAAGGTCCGGCTGGAGGCTGGCGCGGCAGAGCTCCACGGCAAGGCGCCCTACGACGGCGGCGCGGAGCACACGCTGTGCCGCGTCGTCGTCACGAACGAAGAGGGGGGGCCGGCGACGCTGACGGGGGACTGTGGAACCGCGGCCGCCGAGGTGATGGGCACGGAAGGGCGCGTCAGCGCCGCGGTCGCGCGGGGCTGGACGGGCGACGAGCAGCTCACGGACCCTCATGGGCTCTACGACCGTCGAGACGGAGCGCCGCTCAACACGCCCGAGGTCTGGTTCGTCGAGATCCTGAGAATGGCCTACGGCGGCGATCTCAACGTCGAGCAGCTCTTCTCCATCTACAACGCCCAGACCCCCGAGGAGCGCGACGCCTTCGAGAAGCGATACGGCGTCAACCAGCAGGCCATACCGCAGGTTGGTGAGGCGCTGACCATCGGCAGCATGCCGGCAAACCCAGCGTGGGGGCTCACTCCCGGCGTCAGCGACGAGCAGACCTACAACTGGCACTTCGCGACCTGTGTGCTCAGGAGCGGCGACGATCTCGTGACCCTCGAGAACTTCGCCGACCGCGCGAGGTCGGACTGGTACTTCTCCATGTTTGGCCCGGGCCGGTACGGGCAGTCGTTCCACCAGGGTGAGGCGAACACGGGGATCTTCGGCACCGAGCCCGTGAGCATGGTGGTCACGCCGAGCGACGCGCTTCGACTCAGCGTGCGGTTGACCGAAGGCGCGGATCTCGCGGGTGACAGCGAGATCTACGTGCGGCTGCGCACCGCGATCGGCGCCACCCAGACCGAAGCCGTGCCCATGGAGGTGGGCGCGATCCAGCCCTTCACCGTCTCGCTCGCCGGCCTGTTGCCCTGGGGCGAGAGCCAACCGCTCACCCTCGAGGTCGTCGAGGAGGACCTGCTCTCGGACGACCCGCTGTTCCAGACGGTCTGGACGCCGCCGTTCACCACCGGGCAAGACGCCGGGAACGGAGTAGAGATCTCCGGGGAGCGGGTGAAGTGATGCGCGCGATGATCCTGAGTCTGGCGTTGACGTTGGCGGCCTGTTCAGGGGAGCAGGAGCCCACGGTCACCGTGATCAAGCAGCCAGGGGCCTGGGAGCGACCTCCAAGGCCCGTCCGGCCAGAGATCGTCGCGGTCGAGGCGGATATCACGCGCTTGGACGGCCAGTGGGCCGAGGTGCGCGGGACGGTGACGCGAACCAGCTACATCGCGCCAGCGCCGGTACTGCGGGACGGGAAATTCGTGGCGGCGCGGGACGACGGCACCGCGCTGGTCCTCGAAGACGGCACGGAGATCCGGGTCAACCTCGGCGCCCCGCC
>CAZKWG010000484.1:3857-6378 GCA_964556105.1 uncultured Enterobacterales bacterium
CTCGCCCCGTCGCGCCTCGTCCGCGACCAGCCGCGCGAGCACGCGCATCCCCAGGCGCGGATCGCCGGGAGGTGGTGGCGCCTTCGGCGTGAGGTCGGTTGAATCTCCATCCTCTCCGTGGTCCTCGTCGTCCTGGCCTGTGTGCGCCGCGTCGAAGAGCCGCGCGAGCAGGTCCATGGCGTCGAAGGCGCGCCGCTTCATTGGCCACCGCGCCAGCCGCCGACGGTTCGCCGGGGCTTCCTGGGACGCGAGGTAGGGCAGCGGAGCATCATCGGTGAAGTTCGTTGATCTCGTGTTCCAGAATATTTTCAACCCGCCGCGCGCCCTTGTCAACGCGCGCCGTTAGATGTATGTTCCAGGACATGAACAGGAGCGGCAAGTGAGGCTTCAATCCCCGCGAGATCTCGACCTCGACGACGCGCACACCGAAGATCCCCGCGAACTGCGCCCTCTCGGCGACGCCGCCTTCTACTGGCGTTACAAAGCCGACTTCGGCAACTGGCTCCGGCAGGCCCGCGAGGCCCGCGGCCTCACCCTGCGCGCGGCGGCGGCGGAGCTGGACTTCTCCTTCACCAAGCTCCAGAAGCTCGAGGTCTCCGGCCGGAACAAGGCGCCCTCGCTCAGCCTGCTCCAGCGCTTCGCGACGCTCTACGGTCGCCCGCTCGGCGAGGTGCTCGAGGCCGCCGGCGTCGAGGTCGCCCTGCCGCCCGACGTCTACGCCGAGGTGAACCGCGATGACGCCTTCGCCGCCCTGGTGCTGAACCCCGCGCTGCGCCCCATGCGCATGGACGCGGCGTGGCTGGACTCGTTCTCGTCGGTCCACAAGCAGCAGTGGGTCGAGTTCGCGCTGCGGCTGGAGCAGCACCTCGCGGCGGGCGGGGCGTCGGTGAGCGAGCTCCTGCGGCGGGGCGTCGGCGGGGGAGGGGACGAGGACGACGGGGACGACGAGCTCGTCGCGAAGGAGGAGGCCGCGCCGGTGGTCGAGACCGTGACACAATCCAACGCGCCGGATACAGAGGTCGAGGCCGCGCCCAAACGAAGGGGCCGCAAGAAGACCTGATCCAACACGCCGCCGTCAGGAGCGAACATGCCGCCGCGCGCACCCAGTAAGACACCGGAGATCCCGCGGGTCGCCTTCTACGCCCGCTGCTCCGACATCAAGCAAGCGGAGAAGGAGCTCTCGATCCCAGCGCAGCTCCTCGCCTGCGAGAAGGAAGCGCGGAGACGCGGCTGGGAGCCCGCCACCCGCTACATCGAGGCCGCCGAGTCGGCGAAGTCCGCGGATCGGCCCGTGTTCCAGCAGATGATCGCCGACGCGCGCAAGAAGAGGAAGGACTTCGACTACATTCTGGTCTGGAAGTTTTCGCGCTTCGCCCGGAGTCGCGCAGACTCGGTCCTGTACAAGTCCATGTTGCAGCGCTGCGGCGTGAAGCTCGTCTCGCTGAACGAGCCTGTAGACGACTCGCCCACCGGCCGGATGCTCGAGGGCATCCTGGAGAGCGTGGACGAATTCTACAGTGAGAACCTGGCTCAGGACACGGTCCGCGGCATGCGCCTCAACGCCTCGCTCGGGTACAGGAACGGCGGCGTCGTGCCGACGGGATATCGGGCGAGGCGCACTGGCACGGAGCTCAGCCCGAAGATGAAGCTGGAGCCCGATCCAGTCTGGGGGCCGGTCGTCCAGCGCATGTTCCGCATGGCGCTCGCGGGCGAGGGCGTGTGCAACATCGCCGCCGCGCTGCACGCCGATGGTCTCCAGACCCCGCGAAGCAAACCCTGGCAGAAGCAGAGCGTCCTGCACATCCTACGAAACGAGGTCTACACCGGCGTCTCCGAGTGGGGCCGCGCGCGCACGGGCCTTCAAGCACACAAAGAGGCCGATCCCGTGCGCGCGGAGAACACCCACCCGCCGCTCGTGGCGCGCGAGGACTTCGACGCCGTCCAGCAGCTGCTCGGCGAGCGCACCCGCGAGCGCGTCCACCCGCGGCGGCTGGGCAGCAGCTACCTGCTCTCCGGGCTGCTCTGGTGCGGCTGCTGCCAGGCGCCGTTCATCGGACATCCGGCCAAGGGCGGCGAGCACCACTACTACGGCTGCCAGCGGAAGATGAAGACCGGCGCGGCGGCGTGCCCGTCCAAGCTCCTGCCCCAGGGCGAGGCTGAGCTCGCGGTGATCGACCTGCTCCGCCGAGAGGTGTTCACGCCGACGCGGCTGGCGGAGCTGACCGAGCTCGTCAACGCCGACCTGCACACCGCCAGCGACGCCACGACCGCGGATCTCAAGGCGATCGAGGCGCAGATCGCCGACGCGCGCGGTCGGCTCGGTCGGCTCTACGCCGCGCTGGAGACCGGCGCCCTGGAGCTGAGCGAGCTCGCGCCGCGCATCCGAGAGTGGAAGGGCAAGCTCGATGAGCTGGAGATCCAGCGCGTCTCGCTGGTCGCTAAGGCGGAGATCAGGCCGCGACCGGCGATGGACGCCGCCACCGTGACCGCCTACCTCCGCGAGCTGAGCGCGCTCTTGAGC
>CAZKWG010000485.1:0-6366 GCA_964556105.1 uncultured Enterobacterales bacterium
CCTCCAGCGCCGCGAGGCGCTTCTCCAGATCAGCGATCTTGGCCTCGTGGCCCTCGGCCAGCTTCCCGGTCTTCACCGAGTCACCCAGGACCATCTTGATGGAGGCGCCGAGGCGGATGGCGTCGAACTTCCCCCACAGCGCCATCACGAAGGCCAGGAGGCCGAGGATGAAACCCACGGCGGACACGGTGGGCAGGTTCTCCGGGGAGATCAGATTGGAGCGTTCTTCAGCCATGAGCGTTCTCCACGTCGGCGAGCGATGGAACGGGGAGCCCTTGCGGGCCGGCAGCGCGGCTCCCCCAGCGGGATCGCGTCGCCTCGCGCATCGTAGCAGAATCGGAGAGGCCGCTAGCTCAGTTCGGACGATCGAGGGTTCTTCCTGCGCGCTCGCGGGCCCGAGCCAGCGCCTGGGAGACGTCGGAAGTCGTGTTTTGTTGTGGCGTATCCGTCGTGGCGGGCGCGGCGGGCCCGGAGGGGGAGTCGGGCCTCGGGGCGTCGCGCCGCGCGGAGAGGGGCGCGGGCTCGGATGGGGCCTGAGGCGCCGCTTCTCGCGCGGGGAGGCGCAGGCGGCCGCTCCAGAGGCGGCGGGCGACGATCTCCAGCAAGGTCAGCGCCAGCGCCAGACCGAGCAGGAGATCGGTCAGCACCCGGCCCGTAGACGTGAGGACCTCCCCCTGGAGCAGGGCGCTGACGGGGGCGTTGACGGTGCCCCCCGAGGCGGCGGCGAGGCGGCGAAGAAGGCGCTCTCCCTGGGCGGGATCGGCGGGGGGCACCCGCTCTGGGGAGCCCGCCAGCGCGACCGGGGGCAGCGAGAGGACCTGGTCCGGCCCGAGGCCGACCACCCCCAGCGTCACCCCGGCCCCGGTCAGGCGCACGCGCCCGCTCCAGCGATCCGGCCCCTCGGCCACCAGCGCCACCTCCCGCGTGGCGCCGTCGGGATCGCGAACCCGGGCGACGGGGGCCACGCTCAGCGGGGCGCCGGGCTCCCGCTCCACCGTGACGCGCAGGTCCTGCCCCTCCCGCGCGGCCGTGGCGTACCAGCCCGACGGCGCCTCCTGCGCGCCCAGCCAGCGCGTGAGGCTGCTCAGCGTCGATCCCATGCCCTCCCAGGCCAGCGCGGCCTCGCCCCAGCGCCCGCCGATCTGCCCGGTGAACGCCGCTGTCCGCCCAGCGCCCGCCTGCCGCCAGGCCAGGACCGGCGCCGCGTTCTCGTCGGTGGTGACCAGGCCGGTCAGCGATCCCTCTCTGGGCCAGGTGCGGTTGTAGCCGCCCAGGGTGGGGCCGCGGCTCGAAGTGAGGCCCAGCGTGCGCAGCTCGCCGCGCGTCGCGGTGCCGGTCGGCTCCTCCACGACGCTGGCGCGGCTGGCGATGAGCGTGTCCTGGGCGAAGAGGCGGGGCAGCTCCGAGGGGCGCATGGTGAACGCGACGGTCCCTCCACCCTGAGCCGCGACGGACTCGAGAAATTTCGCGTCTGAGTCGAATTTCGAGCCCAGGGCGATGACGGAGATGGTGACGCCCGCCTCGCGCAGGCGGCTGATCAGGTCCGGCACGCCCTCCTGCTCTTCGCTGTCGGCGGCGTCGGCGAAGAGGGTGATGTGGCGGTTCTTCTGGGGCGCGGCCTCCAGCAGCTTCGCCGCGGCGATGAGCGCGGTGCGCGTGTAGATGCCGCCGCCCTCCGAGCGCACGCGCAGGACCCGGCTGGCGATGGCCTCGGCGTTCTCCGCGGGGCCGAGCGGCGAGACGACGTGGGCCGACTCGTCCACGGCCAGCACCCCGACGTGGTCCATCGGGCCGAGCAGGCGGATCGCGCTCGCCGCGCCCAGGTTGGCCAGGTCCATCTTGGTGCGCCCGCCGCCCACGTCCTCGGCCATCGAACCGGAGCGATCCATGGCGATGACCAGGGCGAGGCCCTGCTTGCGCTGCTCGACGCGCTGCTCCATCGAGACCGGCAGCAGCGGGTCCAGGGGGGAGGAGTGGTAGCCGCCGACGCCGAAGCTGGCGGCGCCGCCGGTCATCAGCAGCCCGCCGCCGTCCTCGACGAAGGCGGCGAGCGCGTCGAGCCCGGCGCCCAGGCGGTCCGCGGCGACGTTCTCCAGCGCGACGACCCGCCAGGCCTCCAGCGAGGCGCGATCCTTCGGCGCCTGCTCCGGGCTCAGCGCCGTCAGCGGGACGCCCGCGCTCGTGAGGGCGGTGACCAGCGCGCTCTGGCCGCCCTGATCGTTGATCACCAGCACGCCGCGGCCGCCGACCACCCGGCTGACGGCCAGGGCCTGATCGTCGTCGGCGTGCGTGTCGCCCTCCTGGTGGACGGCCAGGGTGTAGGTGGCGAGGCCGGACGCAGGCGCGAGATCGCGGAAGAGCAGGCGGTTCGAGCCCACCTCGAGCGTCGTCTCGCCCTCGCGCAGCACGGTCTCTCCGCGCTTGAGCACGAAGCGCGCCTCGCCGGCGCGATCGGCCTGGACCCAGCCGACCAGCCCGAGCGGCGCGCCGGGATCGACCTCGGCGGGCGCGTCGAGCTGCAGCACCCGCGCTCCCAGACCCCAGCTTCGGCTGAGCGGGCGCACATCGATCGGCACGCCGCGCGCGCCCGCGCGACGCGCGAGGGCGAGCGGATCTTCGCCGTCAACCAGGCCGTCGCTGAGCAGCAGGACTCGCCCTGTGCGCCCCGCGGGCAGCAGCGTGAGCGCCGTCTCCAGGGCGCCCGCCAGGTCCGAGCCCCGGGCGTCCTGCTCGCTGAGCGCAGGCAGCCCCGACGAGCGCGCCTCGGCCGAGGGCGCCCTCAACACCTGCGGTCTCGCGCCGAAGATCACGAGCCCTACCCGATCTCCGGCGGCGCGCTCCTCTTCGAGCAGGCGCAGGATCTCCTCGGCCCGAGCGCCAGCGTCGAGCGCCATCGAGTCGGAGCGATCCACCACCACCACGATGTCCCGCCCTGGCGCCGCGAGCGGCAGGAAGGGTCCGGCGGCGGCGAGCACGGCCAGCAGCGCGATGGCCAGCCTCAGCCCGCCGATGCCGCGCAGCGGCCCACCCCAGGTGCGCCAGAGGAGCGCCAGCGGCAGCAGCAACAGCAGCAGCTCCGGTCGCAGCAGCCCCATCAGCGCTCCCTGCGGTTGAGGAGCGCCCAGTCGAGGAGGAGCAGCGCCAGCGCCGCCAGGCCGAGCGCCGTCGCGGCCCCGCCGCCCACCAGGCTGGCCTGACGTCCCGCCGCGCTCGCCGCCCAGGCGCCGCCGGCCCGCGACCGGAGCTCGGACTCTCCCGGCGAGAGCAGGTTGACCATGACCGTCTGCGCCTCGCCCTCGGGGACGCGAACGTGGTGCTCGCCGGGCCGCAGGTCCTCGAGGATGAGCTCTCCCCGGGTCTGGACCGTGCGCGCGTCGGGGCCCGAGACCACGCTCTCTCCGCTGCCGGCGCCCGGCCAGCGCAGCGCCTCGCCCGCGCGCAGGTTGGTCTGTCGCGGGCCGGGCAGCGCCTCGCGGCGCAGCGCGGCG
Organism: uncultured Enterobacterales bacterium; assembly: GCA_964556105.1. Lineage (GTDB taxonomy): Bacteria > Myxococcota_A > UBA796 > UBA796 > CAZKWG01 > CAZKWG01. The sequence goes on from CAZKWG010000485.1 coordinate 3,489, forward strand.
AGGTTGCTGAGCAGCAGCGGCCAGTCCAGACTACGCGCGAGGGTGGACTTCCATGGGTGAATATCCAGCGTGAAGCGCGCCCCGTCGCTGTGCGCGAGCAGCAGCGCGCGCGTGCCGGCCAGGAGCAGGGGCTGATCGTCCGCGCCGACGGTCGCGGCGACCCCGGGCGTCCAGATGAGGCCCTCGCCGCTGAAGCCGGCCAGGAGCGGGTGCCCGGTGCTCAAGAAGGGGCCGATCAAGGCGCGCTCCTCGGACCTCTCCTCCGGGCTGGACGGCCCGCTGATGACGAATACCCAGGCGCCCTCGGCCGTCGCGGACCCGGGGAGCGCCAGGGCGAGGTCGGCCTGATCGGCGGGCGACGCCACGCTGCCGGGGACCGCCGCGACCCAGCGTCCCACCCCGAGCGCGTCGCCAGGTCCCGCCGAGAGCCCCAGCGCGCGGTTCATCGCGGCCGGCAACGCCGAGCCCAGGCGCAGCGGGCGCGACGGCGGAGGGGCCAGGAGGACCCGGTCGTCCAGCGCGAGCGCGTCCTGCCAGGGCGCCCCGTCCGTCTTCTCCAGCCGCGCCTGGAGCGTCGCGCCACCCGGGAGGCTCAGCCGCAGCGGGCGCGTGGCGCCGGGCTCCAGCCGGAAGGGCAGGGGAGGGGAGCCCTCCACGACGATCTGGCCCTCGGCGGCGGCGCTGGAGAAGCTGGCGAGGGTGAGCGAGACCTCGCCGCGGACGCGGGTGGCGTCGATGAAGCCGACGTTGTTCGCCGCTTCGCCGACCGATCGCACCTCGAGCTCAGGCGCGCGGGGGCTCTCGTCGGGCGCGTGGTCCGTGACGAAGAGGATGGGCGCGCCGCCGCCGAGCGCGCGGGCCAGGGCCAGGGTGTCGGCAGGATCGGCGCCGGGTCCAGCGGGATCCCAGCGCTCCAGGGCGCGCGCTCCCTCGTCGGCCAGGGCCTCGGGGCCCGCCAGCACGCGGGCGCGGGGGCCGCTCTCCAGCAAGGTGACGCGGTCGCGCGCGCTCAGATCGGAGAGTCGCGCCTCGACGAGGGCGCGGGCGCGCTCGGCTCCCGTCTGGCCGTCCGCGCCGATCGCCGCCATCGAGGCCGATCCATCCAGGACGATGATCGTGTGCGACCCGCCCTCGTCACAGCCGCGCGGCCCCGCCAGGGCCAGGGCGAGGAAGAGGGCCGCGAGCGTCTCCAGGATGAGGGAGGCGCTGGCGCGAAGGCGCTCCCAACGCCGGCCTTCGGCCGGATCCCGGTCGTGGTCGACCCAGAGGAAGAGGGCGCTGACCACGCGCGGCTGAAAGCGTCGCCGCAGCAGGTGCAGCGCGATCACCGCGGGCACGGCCAGCAGGGCCACGAGCGCGAGGGGGTTGGCGAACACTCAGGGTCCGCGGCGCAGGAGCGCAGCTGCCCACGCCCAGAGGCGCGCCCAGGACTGGGGGTGGAGGATGACCGGGTAGGCCGCCACCGCGACCAGCCCGAAGGTGTTCACGTGGAGGGTGAGCACCGTCGCGGCGTGAAAGGCGAGGCCCAGGCCGAGCAGCCAGGGCTGGGCGCGCCGCCACCAGACGAGCAGCGGGAAGCCGCCCTCGAAGATCAGGGTCAGCCAGCACAGCGGCGCCAGCAGCCAGGGGTAGCCGGAGAGGAAGGCGCCCACGGCCTTGCCGCCGAAGTTCCGCTCGACGAAGTCATAGGCCAGCGGCAGGCCCTGCCACCAGTCGGGCTCCTCGAGGATCTTGTTCCAACCGGTCATCCCGTACAGGCCGCAGTAGGTCAGGATCAGCGTGTAGCGCGCGACGGGCGATCCGAGCTCGGGCCGGCTGGCGGCCGCGGGGGCCAGGAAGAGGGCGAGGGCCTGCCAGAACATCAGGCGGTCATAGGCCTTCATGTTCAGGCCCTCGGCGAACATGAGCGCGAACGAGCCGAGCACGAAGAGCAGCAGGCCCGGCCGCACCAGCCGCCCCAGCCCGACCAGCAGCAGCCCGAGCACCAGCGCGCCCCAGATCCCCCAGGCCGTCCCTGGCGACCAGACCACGTGCTCGGTGAGCGGGACGCGCCCCGCCGCGACCACGACGCCGGCGCTGGAGTAGGTCTCCTCGAGGTGCGCAGCCCGCGGCAGCCAGGTCAGCAGCCCCGCCAGGGCGAACAAGGCCCGGAAGACGGGCCAGCCCTCGTGACGCTCTGGCGCCATCAGTAGATCCGCCCGCGGGGGAGCGTCCGCTCGCCCGTGCAGCGGATGGTGCCGAGATCGCTGAACTTCACGTTCTTCTCGGGCTGCGCCAGCGAGCCCAGCGTCTTGCTCCAGGTCTTCTTCACCATCTTCGTGGCGGTCACCCCGGAGCGCGCGCAGGCGGCCTCGAGGAAGGCGCGCTTCAGCTCACCGGAGCTGTAGACCCAGGGGCGCTCCCAGCGGTAGCCGCTCTCCCAGCGCGCCGGGTACCAGGTCTCCATCGGCAGCTCCCTCCAGGTCTGGCCTTCCTGGCCCATGAAGAGGATCTGCGTGTGGGTCTTGTTGTATCCCGTGAACATGCGCCAGTTGATCATCCAGAAGATGTCGCCCACCGCCTCCGTGAGCGGCCCGCGCGCCTCCTGGCGCGACTCGTAGAAGCCCGCCGCCTGATAGGCGCCGAAGAGCGCGAGCCAGGCCCACCCGAACATGATGCGGACGCGATCCATGGGTCCGGCCTATCTCGAAGACCCTCGCGCAGCCTCCCCGGGGCGCCTCCCGAAATCCTCACGAACCCTGTAAGCTCAGAACCGCGCAACCGTTTCGCTGTCGGACCTTCTTCAGGAGTGGAACATGTTCTGGATGCTCGCGTGGGTGGCCTGTGTTGGAGGATCGGCGGAGAAGGCGGACAAGGGGGCCGATCCCGCGAGCCGGCC
>CAZKWG010000486.1:0-6361 GCA_964556105.1 uncultured Enterobacterales bacterium
CGAACCCACTTCTTTGCGCCAGAGACGAGCTCCGCGGCCAGAAACAACTAGCCAAGCCTCGCCGGGGGCGAGGGTTGGCTAACGCACCTTCGCGCTGGCCAGCGCGCGGCCGAAGCGGGCGATGCCGTCCGTCAGCTCAGCCTCGGAGATGAGCATGGGCGGGGCGATGCGGAAGACGTTGCCGAAGCGCCCGCCCTTGCCGATCAGCAGCCCCTCGGCCTTGGCGGCCTCGAAGACGCGGTTGGTGGTGGCGGGGTCCGGGGTGCGATCGCCGGCCAGCTCGTCCACGACGATCTCCACGCCCCACATCAGGCCCTTGCCGCGCACGTCGCCGAGCTGGTGAGGGAACTGGTATTGAAGGTCGTGCAGCCCGGCCTCCAGCACCTGGCCGAGACGGGCGGCGCGGGCGGGGATGTCCTCGCGCTTCATCACGTCGAGCGTGGCCTGGGCCGCCGCCATGGGCAGCGGGCTGCCGCCGAAGGTGGAGATGGTCAGGCGCGGCAGGCTCTTCGCTATCTCGGGCGTGGACATGCAGACGGCGGCGGGCAGGCCGTTGGCGATGCCCTTGGCCATCGTCATCATGTCCGGCTGCACGTCGTAGTGCTGGATGCCCCACCAGTGGGTGCCGGTGCGGCCGAAGCCGGTCTGGACCTCATCGGAGATGAACAGGCCGCCGTACTTGCGGACGATCTCCACCGCGACCTGGAAGTACTCCTTGGGCGGCACCACGAAGCCGCCGACGCCCTGCACGGGCTCAGCCAGGAAGCCGGCGATCTGGCCGGTCGTCGTGTACTGGATGAGCTTCTCGATGTCCTTCGCGCAGGCCAGCCCGCAGCCCGGGTAGGTCAGCGAGAGCGGGCAGCGGTAGCAGTAGGGCTCGAGCGCGTGCTTCACGCCGGCGACCTGCGTGGGCAGGTTGCGCCAGTTGCTGTGGGCGGTGAGCGACTGCGCCAGCAGCGAGCGGCCGGAGTAGCCGTTGCGCAGCGCGATGAGCTCGGTGCTGCCGGTGTGGGCGTAGGCCAGCATCACCGCCATCTCGTCGGCCTCGGTGCCGCTGGCGGTAAAGAAGCTCTGGGAGATCCCGCCCGGGGCGAGGCCCGCCAGCGTCTCCGCCACGTTCACCACCGGCGCGGTCGGGTACAGGCTGGAGATGTGGCTGAGGCGCGCGGCCTGCACCTGCACGGCGCTGACGACGTCCGGCTGGGCGTGGGCCAGCGAGACCGTGAGGATCCCGCCGAAGAGATCGAGGTACTGCCGTCCGTCCGCGTCGGTGATCCACACCCCCTCGCCGTGGTCCACCGCGACGGGCTCCGCGTAGTAGTTGATGGTGGACGGCATCAGGTAGCGCTTGTGCTTCTCGCGGATCTCGTCGCCGGTCATCGGGAGCCTCGGGGAATTCTTGGGGGCGGGTCGCGCAGATTATCACGCTTCCAGCGGGTGAGGGGACCATGGCGCGCCGCCGTGATAATCTCCGGAGATGGCGAAGCAGGCGACGCTCTCCCTGGCGCCCGAGTTCGGCGGTCAGGTCTTCGGGCCTTTTCCGGCCGGCACGGTGCTGCTGGGCAGTGACGGCGCCCAGTGCACCTTGACGCTCCACCCGAGCATGGGCGTTCGTCCAGTACATGCGCAGCTCGTCCTCCAGCCGGACGGGCGCGCGCTGATCCAGCCGGTGGACATGGCCGGCGCGGTCTTCCTCCATCGCGCGGGGCGTCCGGGTGAGCGTCTGCGCTCGGCCGCGCCGCTCGCGCCCGGCGAGGCGTTCTCGCTGGCCTCGGCGGACGGCGTGCGCTTCACGCTGGGGCTGCAGGAGGCGGCGCCCGCGATGATGCCCTCGGCCTCCCGGCCGCGTGGGGCGGACAGGCTCTCCGCTGGCGCGCTGGGCGCCGAGGCGCGTCGGCAGGCCGACGTGGAGCTGCAGCGCATCGGCTCGGTCGCGGGAGCGCGCCAGCTCGGGTACCAGTGGAAATCAGGCGCCCTTTTTCAACCCAGAAATGTGGTCGCGCTGATCGTGGCCGTGGGCGGCGCCCTGGTCATGGGTTGTGGCGGGGTGGGCGCGGCCGTCTTCGCCTGGCTGAAGAGTCAGGGCGGATGAGGTCCGGCCTGGCGCGACTCCTCTCGCTCGTGCTCCTCGCGGTCCTCGGCTGCGTGGAGCGTGTGGACCCGCCCGCGCTCACGCCCCTCCACTCGCCGGCCGCGCGGTGGGAGCAGGTGCTGCTTCGCGCGACCGAGCAAGGAGGCGTGGACTGGGCGTTGATCGCCCGTGAGCGCGAGACGTTGGACGAGATGCTGGCCTGGATCGCGTCGAACGGCCCCGAGAGCCGCCGCATGCCGGAGTCCCGCGAGGACGAGCGCCTGAGCGCCCTGCTCAACGCGCACAACGTGGTGATGGTGGACGCGATCCTGCGCTTCGTCTGGCGCGAGGGGGCCGACACCACCCTCCTCACCGTGCCGCGGGCGGCCCTGCGCAGAGAGCGCGCGTTTCGGGTGGACTCCGACTGGATCAGCCTCGACCGCCTGGTGGTCCACCGCATCCTCGCCAGCGCGCAGGACCCGGAGGTGCTCGGCGCGGTCTACCTGGGCACGGCCGACGGCCCGCGGCTGCGCTTCTGGCGGCCGGAGACGCTGCGCGCGGTGCTCAAGCTCGGCTTGAACGACTGGCTGGAGCGGGACGGCGGGATGCGGCGTGAGGGCGATGGCTGGGCGGTCACGGCGGATCTGATGCGGTACGAGTCCGAGTTCCGGGACTGGGACGGCGCGCCCAACCTCTGCATGGGTCTCTATGAGTACACCACCGGAGCCCTTCAGCGCTGGCTCTTCGAGCACATCGAGGACTGCGATCTGAAGACCTTCGAGCCCGAGGATCGGCTGGACGGCCTGACGCGGGTCAAGCCCTGAGCAGCAGGCGCCGCTCGGCGGCGGCGGATCAGGCCAGCCGGTAGCTGGGCAGGACGACCCGGAAGATCGCGCCGCGCTCGCCGTCATCGACCTCGATCCGACCCTGGTGCTCCGCGACGATCTTCGCGCTGATGGAGAGCCCGAGCCCGGTGCCCTGCCCGCGCTCCTTGGTCGTGAAGAAGGGCTCGAAGACGCGCTTTCGCAGGTGAGCGGGCACGCCGGGGCCCTGATCTTCGACCTCCACGCAGAGGTCCTCACCCGCCTGCCGCACGCGCACGCGGACCTGCTCGCCGCCCTGCGCCTCGGTGGCCTGCATGGCGTTGGCGAGGAGGTTGATGAAGAGCTGCTCCAGACGCCCGGGATCGCCGAGCACGGTCAGGGGCGCATCCGGTCTCTCCCAGACCACGAGGATGGGGCGGCGGGTGGCGCGGGCGGTCAGCTCGCGGGCCATGTCCACGACCTGCCGCAGGTCGACCCCGCGCAGCGTCTCGACGCCTGCCCGCGAGAAGTCGCGGAGGTGCCTCACCAGGCTGGTCATCCGCTCGGCGGCCCTGGCCATCACCTCCAGCGCGCGCGAGGACTCCTCGGGGCTCATGTCGCCCTCCTGGAGCAGCTCGATGTAGCCGGTGATGATGTTCAGGGGCTGGTTCAGCTCGTGGGCCACGCCCGCGGAGAGCTCGCCGATGCTGGAGAGGCGGGCGGCGGCCAGGAGCTGCTCGCGGGTGGAGCGCAGCTCGGACGTGCGGGCCTCGACGCGGGCCTCGAGATCGCGGGTGTAGCCGGTGATGCGGTCCTGCAGGCGCTGGCGGACCATGGCGTTGACCAGCAGACCGGCCAGCTCCTGCGCGGCGTCCAGGTCCTCGACCGAGAAGCCCGCCCCGCGCGCCGTCCCCAGCCAGAGCACGCCGAGCACGCGGCTCTCCTCGAGCAGGGGCACCGCCGCGACGGATCGGGAGCCCTGCCGACTCAAGAGCTGCAGCAGCGGCCAGGCCAGCGCGCTCGAGTCCGAGGTGGACATCTGCACCGGCGCGCGCGCGCTGACCGCCTCCTTCGCCGGGTGGCTGTCCAGCGGGTGCGCCTCGTCCAGGGTGCGCTCCTCGCCATCGATCCAGGCGACCAGCCCCACCAGGCGGGCCTCGTCGGGCTCACCGTGATCGCCCGTCAGCCGGTACAGCGCGCCGCTGCTGAGCGGCACCACCTCCGCCAGACGCGCCAGGGCCATCGTGTACAGCTCGGGGAGGGACTCCCCCTGGCCCAGCGCGAGGCTGATCGCGTGCATGGCCTCGAGGCGCTTGACGCGGTTGGCCAGGCGGGTGGTCGCGCGATGAACCTCCGTCACGTCGCGGCCGACGATCAGCGTGGGCAAGGGGCCTTCGCCGAGCGACAGCCCCCGCCACAGCAGCGCGCGCGGCGCCGCCCCGGGGACGGCGATCTCCTCGGCCTCGGGCTCGCCGCCGCAGAGCGCCTCGAGGGCGGCGTAGGAGAGCGCGTCGCGAGCCAGAAGACCCAGGATCTCTCTCGGAAAATGGGCGCGCGCCGCCGGGTTCCGATAGGCGATCCGCCCCTCCTCGTCCACGCCGATCAGGAGCTCCGCGGACAGCTCCAGCACACGCTGAAGCGTCAGCGCGCAGACCGCCTCGGCGTCCTCCGCGCGTCGCGCGGGCTGAGCGAGGAAGGCGGCGAGGTCAGCGACGTCTGGGAGGGAGGCCATGGTCCCCGATAACGCGATGGCGACGCTGTGTCGGAGGCAGACGAGCATCGGAAACAGGCGGGTCGCTGAGATCCTGCGGGGGGGCGCGGCGGGGGTGACCTGCCCGCGGCGTCATCTCTCGACGTGGCAAGAGAAAACCGTGCTACCGTCGGATCAGACCCCTTCCCCCGGGTGGTCCGATGCACTGGCTGCTCCTGACCGCGACCCTCGCCGCCCCGGCGCGCGCCCAGACCCCCACGGACGCGCTGGTGTCCCGCTTCGAGGCGCTCCCCGCGCCGGAGGCGTCGCTGGTCACCTGCGTGGGCGACGCCATCTGTGAGGTCGTGCTCTGGGCGATGCTCGGGCGCTTCGAGGGCGCGCGGCTGGTGCCCGTGGCGAGCGAGTCCGACGCGGAGATCGAGGCGCTCCTGGACGAGACCGGCCGGAGCTGCGCCCTGCGCGTGGCCTGGAGCGGGGAGCAGGGGTGGCGCATCACCGAGCACGGGGACTGCGGCGGCGCGCCGACGCTGGCCCGCCACGAGCCTGAGCCCAGGCCCGCGCCTCACGCGGGATCCCCGGCTCCGCGGGCCTCCTGTCACGCCGCGCCACCGCCGGGCGCGCTGCGCGGCCCGCCGCCGCCGCGACCTCCTCCTCCTCCGCACCAGCGTCCACCGCCCCCACTGCCCCCGCCCCAGGCCAAGGCGCCGCCGCCCCCGCCCGAGCGCGTGGACATCGAGGTTCAGGGCGTCGTCGGCGTGGGCGGCCTCGGCGCGGGCGTCGCCTCCTCCGCGGCGCTCTGGCTCGTCGAGCCGGGGACGCGCCTGCGCTCCGGCCTGCGCGTCGGCGCCGGGTCCGCGGGTCTGGACCTGCGCTTCCTGAACAGCCTCAGCTCCTGGGCCTGGGTCGAGCCCGGCCTGCAGCTCGCGCCGCGCCCTGGTGACGCGGGCGTCTACGCCGAGCTCGGCGCCGGCCTCGCCCACGCCCGCGCCTGGGTGCAGGACCCCGCCCACCCGAACGGCGCGTCCTCGGCCCAGACCGGGCTCACCCTCTCGGCGCAGGCGGGCCTGCGCTCCAGCCGCGGCCTGCTGCTCGGCGTCGAGCTTCGCAGCCTGCCCGGCCTCACGCCCAGCGCCGGGCTGGTCCTGGGGCTGGCCGCCATCGACCGCCCCTGAGGCGCGCGGAGCCCTCGCCCCCCTCGGCGGATCAGGATAGAGCGTGACCCCGCCCCGGAGGGTCCATGCACCGCACCAAGCCGCCCTGGTTGAAGGTCCGCGCTCCTGGCGGGGAGCGGTACGCGTGGATCAAGGAGCGCTCGCGCGAGCGCAAGCTCCACACGGTGTGCGAGGAGGCCCACTGCCCGAACATCGGGGAGTGCTGGGGGGGCGGCACCGCTACCTTCATGGTCATGGGCGACATCTGCACGCGCGGCTGCCGCTTCTGCGCGGTCGAGACCCGGCGCCGCGGCGCGCCGCTGGATCGGGACGAGCCGCGCAACGTGGCGACCACCATCGCCGAGATGAAGCTGAGCTATGTCGTGGTGACCAGCGTGGACCGCGACGACCTGCACGACCAGGGCGCCGGCCACTTCGCCGCCTGCGTGCGCGAGATCCGCGCCAGCGCGCCCCAGACCTATGTGGAGATCCTCATCCCCGACTTCCAGGGGATGCGCGAGCTGGTGAACGTCATCGTCGCCTCGCGCCCGGACGTGATCTCCCACAACCTGGAGACCGTCGAGCGCCTCACCCCCCGGGTGCGCGACCCGCGCGCCGGCTACCG
>CAZKWG010000487.1:0-6360 GCA_964556105.1 uncultured Enterobacterales bacterium
GGCCAGTCTGGGTCTCGGCGCTCTCAGACGGCCGGATCCTGACGGGATTGCAGGGGGAGCCAGGACTGATGATGGTGGCCACGGATGGCAGCCTGGTTCCCCTGGAGCTGCCAGGCGTCGCCGCTGGAGACGTGCGCCAGTTGTTCCCCACGGTGACGGAGCCCGCCGGCCTATGGGCGCCCCTGAATTCTGGGGCCTCGCACGTCCAATCATTGGAGCGCCTCCCACTGACACCGGGACCACCGCTGTCCATCGCAGATCTCGGCGCAGGCACCCCCTGGGTGCTGGGCGAGCTCGACGACGGAACATTCCTGCTGCGGGGTTCATTCTCACCCATCGAGCGCGTTGATACGGGCGGCAGCCCCAGGTCGCTGCCTAGGGGCGCCGAGCTCCGTGAACCGGTCAGTGACGATGGGCTGCCCGGCGAGCGATGGCTCTCGACCGCGAGCTCGGAAGGCTGGGGCCTGGCTCGGGTCCACTGGGAAGATCCACCGCGCGTCATCAGCACGGTTCGGCTGGATGGGCGACCTACGAGCCTGGCGGCGGACGATCAGGGTGTGCTTGTCGTGGTCGAGACCTCTGCGGGGACGACCCCAAGCGCCGAGGCCCAACTGTACGACAACGCTGGAGCGCTGCGTTGGACGGGTGAGCTGGGCTCGGAGGGGCCGGTCTGTATCGCGTTGAGCTCGGACTGGATTGGGATCGCGCAGGCGCAGGGCGCGCGGATCGTCACGAGGAAGGACGGCAGCCTCGCTGGGCAGTGGTGATGGGACGCGAATTGATTGGGTGAAGCGATTCCGTGTCCTGCGTCGTGCTGCCTGTGGATGCTGTACGGCTAGACGCGCAGACACCATCGGTTGGCCAACCGCAAGCCAGGCGCGTTGGTGTCCTTGGACCGGAGATACGCGAAGGGCCGCCACGGATCCACGGCGGTCAGCGCGCAGATCGGCACCCTGCTCGTCGAGCCCCGCGCGATGCTTCAGGGGCCCAAGACAGTCCAGATCCCCCACCAGGAGCTCCTCCAACGCATCCATCTCAACCGGGTGACGCCCGTGGTCCTTCCGGCCGTGGGCGCCACCTGACCCAGGGTCCACCCGGGCCGAGCACGCGCTCCATCGCGGCCGACCGATCGGGCAGCGCCACAATTCGACGCCTGTTGAAGGGGCCGCCGTGCTATAAGGGTGATCTCTGGTGTCGGGGGGTACCGTGAGAGGGGGAAGGCGCAAGCGCGGCTGGGCCTGGGGCCAGCGCCTGGTCGGGATCGTTTCGATCCTGCTCGGGGGCTGTGATCTGCCGTCCGCACCGGGGCCGGGCCTCGAAAGCGACGCTTGGACCGAGGATCGCCCGGGTCTCAGCGTGACGGTGCTCGATGAGGCCGGCGCGCCGCTCCCCGGCGCCTGGGTCAGCGTGGCTCCCGGCGCTTGGGAACGCGAGACCGACGCGGCGGGCCTGGCCAGCTTCGCGGAGCTCGGCGCGGGCAGCTTCACCGTGACGGCCTCGGGAGCGGGCTTCGCCGCCGTGAGCGAGGGGGTCGAGGTGGGTGAGGACGACGTCGCGCTCAGCCTCAGCCTGCAGACCGAGGAGGTGGCGGGCACGACGCTGGCGGGCGCGGTGCTGGACAGGGTCGGGGCGCCGGTCGAGGGAGCCTCGGTGTTGATCGACGGCCTGTGGGTCGCCAGCACGGACGCCGACGGCGCCTTCGAGGCCACGGGCCTCAGCGGCGGCAGCCTGCTGGTGCAGATCACCGCGCCAGAGAGCAGCGGGCTGCTGGACTGGGAGATCCCGGACTTCGCGCTGGGTGAGGGCGCGCGAGCCGAAATTGGCGTGGTCCTGGGCGGCAAGAGCCCCGAGGGCGCGACCTGGCGCGGCACCACCATCTGCGTGGAGTGCCACGAAGACTACAAGGACAGCTACCCCGAGACGGTGCACGGCGGCGCCGGGCGCCTCACCGACCAGATCGAGGACGTCGAGGCGCTCGACGGGCTCAGCGAGAGCTTCCTGGGCGGCGACACGGTGGAGATCGAGGCGCTCGGCGCCAGCGTGGCGCTCGCGCGGGACTCGGGCGGCGCCTGGAGCGCGACCATAACCGACGCCTGGGGGGACAGCTCGGGCGCGCTGGAGGTCGTGCAGGTCTACGGCGGTCACCGCACGGGGGCGGCCCTGGCGGTCAGCGCGGGCGGGATCGAGGCGCTGCTGCCCATCGCGTGGGCTCTGACGGGTCAAGGACAGTCATCGAAACAAGATGAAGAAGGCTGGATCTTCGCCTGGACGGAGGGCTGGTTCGACGGCTCGGGCCGGCTGGCCCTCGACGCGGAGGGGCGGCCCGGGGTCGAGGCCTCCTTTGCGCTGCAGTGCGCGGGCTGCCACGGCACCGGCGCGGTGCTGACGGAGTCCTCCGGGCTGTACACGCTCGAGGCGGACCCGCTGGCGCGCGAGCTCGAGACCATCGTGGGCTGCGAGGCCTGCCATGGCCCGGGCGGCGAGCACGTGGCGGCCGCGGATCCCAGCCTCATCCTCAACCCTCGCTACCTGCCGCCGCATCAGCGCGTCGAGGTCTGCGCGCGCTGCCACGAGCGCAGCACGCCGACCGCGCACCCCTTCTCGTCGAGCCCCGGCTACCCGACGGACGCCGACGGCGGGCTGCTCGGACCCCTGGACCTGCTCTCCGACTTCGCCAGCGCCGCGCCGGTGCGCTGGCTGGAGGCGCCGGTCTCACGCCTGGGCTGGGACCAGGTCGGCGATCTGCGCAGCAGCCCCCACCTTGCGGGCGAGCAGGGCTACGCCGCCGCCTGCGAGGACTGCCACGACCCCCACGGCGGCAGCGCCCGCTCCAGCCTGCGCGTCGAGCCCTGGGACAACACGCTGTGCACGAGCTGTCACGCCTCGCTGTTCCCCGATGAGGAGGCCGAGGCCGAGCACGCGCACCACGACCGCTTCGACCCCGGCGAGTGGTCCCCGGGGAGCTGCACGGGCTGCCACATGCCGCGCATGGGCCACGCCGTGCGGCCCGACGCGGTCAGCGGCGCCGGAGAGCTGCACGCCCACGGCCTGGACTTCATCGAGCCCGCCGCCTCTCTGGCCGAGTTCGACGCGGCCGGCGTGGACGAGCTCGCGCTGGGACAGGCGCCGGTCTCGGCCTGCATCGACTGCCACCTGCAGTCGGACGCCGAAGAGGAGGACGCTGGATCGAACTGCCCATGTCCGGCGGGTAACGCCAATAAGCGATCGACCCACGAGCACTTCCAAGAGGTCTACGAGATCGTGTGGGGGTTGCGGTGAAGGCGCTGCTGCTGCTGGGACTGGTCGCCTGCGGGGTGCCGCGCGAGCGCGCCTCCGGCGGCAGCTTTCCCCACGCCGAGGGCTACGCGAACGCCCATGGCGCGGACGCGCTGGCGAGCGCGGCCGCCTGCCAGAGCTGTCACGGCGTCGATGAGGGCGAGCAGGTGCAGGGGGCCACGCCGGCCGCGCCCTCCTGCCGCTCCTGCCACGCCGCGTTTCCTCACGAGGCCGGCTATGGAACCGGGCCCGAGCACGGCGCGGCCTGGACGGCGGACGCGAGCGCCTGCACGGACTGCCACGGAGCCAGCGGCGAGCGCAAACCGGTGGAGAGCTCGCGCGGTCAATGCGTGGCCTGCCACGCCAGCTATCCGCACGACGGCGGCTGGGCGGACGCCAGCGGTCACGGCCTCGCGGTGCTGGCCCGCGGCGGCCAGCAGAGCTGCCAGGGCTGCCATGTCGGCGAGGCCGAGGACCCCGGGCTCTGCAGCTCCTGCCACGAGCAGTACCCCCACCCCGCGGGCTGGGGCGAGGCCAGCGGCCACGGCGCCGCGGTCAGCGCCGGCCAGAGCTGCGCCGAGACCTGCCACCCCAGCGACCCGGCGGGGGTCGCGCCGCGCCTGGCATGCGCCACCTGCCACGACCTCGTCCCGCACGCCGAGGGCTGGCCCGAGGGCCACATCCAGGTGGTGCAGCTTCGCGGCGAGGCGGCCTGCGCCTCCTGCCATGAGGCCGGCTCGCTCCCGGGGGGCCTGATGCCGGTGTCCTGCGGCGCCTCCTGCCACGTGGAGGCGCCATGAGCGCGCTGCTGCTGGCGCTGGGGCTGGCCCTGGCCGGCGAGACCGGCGAGCTGACGACCTGGAGCACCAGCGCCGTCGAGGTGCTGCCCTTCCTCGACGGCGGGGTCGGCGTGCGCGGCTCTCAGCGCCTCGGTCTGGAGGCCGAGAACGACAGCGGGGTCCGCTTCGGCCTCGATCTGTCGATGAATCAGCCTCCCCTGGCGCTCGGGACCGCCAGCGTCGATCTGAACCGGCTGGCGCTGGACGTGGACACCGGCCGCGGCCGCGTGCGCGCGGGACGCCTGCTGCTGCTCGACTCCCGAGGTTGGACGCCGATCGATGGCGCGATCATGGAGCTGGACTCCTCGCCGTTCTTCGGGCCCAGGGCCTGTGTCGGTCGGCTGTGGAGCCCGGAGCACGACGGCGAGTCCAGCGGCGCCACGGTCGCCGGCCTGGACCTGAAGCTGCGGCCTCCCACGGCCGACGGCGAGGCCAGCCGAGCGGTCGCCTTCGATGTCGGCTGGATGGCGCGGCTGGCCAGGGGCGACACCAGCAACAGTCTCTTCGCCGGCGCTGCGCTGCGGCGGCCTCGCGGCGACAACCTCGCCCTGGACGCCGAGATCCGTCTGGGTGGGCTCAACCCGGGCAGCCGGGCTGGGCTCCGCGGCACGGCCTTTCTGGGGCAGCACCTGTCCCTGTCGCCCGAGCTGCGCTGGGAGGACCTGAGCCCCGACAGCCAGCTGGTCGGGCTGCGCACGCCGATGGACTGGCTGGGCGGTCAGGGCTACCTGGCCAGCGGCCTGGCGGCGCGGCTGGACCTGGGCCCCGTGTCGGTTCAAGCCAGCGGTGGACCCAGCCTGCACCGGGACGAGACGGGGCTGGGGGGGCTGGGCCGGGCCGGGCTGGGCTGGCGGGCCGAGGGCGCCGGGCTCGGCGTCTTCGGCGCGGGCGCCGCCCTGGGCGGCAGTCATCTGGCGGGGGGGGGCGTGGAAGGCAGCTTCTCGATGGACGGTCTCAGCCTGCGCGCCGAGGCCGCGAGCTTCCGCCTGGCGGCGCTCGACGGCGGCGAGGCGACGGTGGGCGAGGCGCGGGCCCGGCTCAGCGCCCCGCTGGGCGCGCCCCGGGAGGACGCGCGGCTGGCGCTCACGCTGGACCTCTCCGGTGGATCGGATCGCCAGCTTCAGCGCTGGGCCCGCGGCGCCCTGGCGCTCGAGGGTCGCCTGGGCTCGGAAGGTGTGAATTGAGCCGCCCCGGACGCGCGCTGCGCGCCGCGGCGCTGCTCGGCCTGATCCTGGTAGCCGCCAGCGCCTCCGATCGGGTGAACATCCGTGAGCCCCTGCCCTTCGGGCATCGGGAGCACGCGCGCGCCTTCGAGCGGGCCGGCGTTGGCTGCCTGGACTGCCACCCGGTGGGGGCCCGCGCCGAGGCCGAGGCGGCGCTTCCTCTGCCCGAGGCGCCCCTCTCGAGCTGCCACGGCTGCCACCTGGGCGAGCTGGCCCGCGCCCCCGGCGACGCCCCGAGCGGCTGCCTGCTGTGCCACGCGGACCTCGAGGGCCTGATGCCGCGCGACCACCAGCTGGACTGGATCTCCCTGCACGGCCAGGCCAGCCGGGCGGCGGGCCAGGACTGCCAGAGCTGCCACGAGCCCGCGGGCTGTCTGGACTGCCACGACGCGCGCGGCGCGGGCAGCGAGAACCCGCACCCGGCGGGCTTCCGCAGCACGCACGGCGTCGAAGCCCGCATCGATCCCCGCTCCTGCTCGACCTGCCACACCGAGACGAGCTGCACCTCTTGCCACGTCAAGGGAGCGCTCCCATGGTGAGGACCTGCCTTGTGCTGCTGCTCCTCGCGGCGGGCTGCGAAGAGGCGGCCTGCCCCCACGGCTCGATGCTGGAGAGCGCCGGCGGTCTGGCGCTCACCGAGGCCGAGCACCCCACGGGCTGGGCTCAGGAGGACTGCTCGAGCTGCCACGCCATGAGCGCCCTGCACCGCCAGGGCTGCACCCCCGACGTGGACCTGGTCGAGATCAGCGCGCTGGTCGAGGAGCAGGGCCTGGACGGCTGCGCCGACTGTCACGGCGACAACGGGGTCGAGCCATGAGGTCCGCGCTGCTGCTGCTCGTCGCGACCCTGCTCGCGCTCTCCGCGCTGGGCGCCGGCGCCCCGGGGCAGGGCCACAACCCCCACGGCGATCCGGGCGCCTGCCTGTCCTGCCACGCGCCCGGCAGCAGCGCCGAGGAGCCCGGTCCCGCGCTGCCGATCGTCGAGACCTGTCGCGGCTGTCACCCCACGGCCGACATGCACCC
>CAZKWG010000488.1:0-6359 GCA_964556105.1 uncultured Enterobacterales bacterium
GCGTGAGCGTCGGATCCAGCGCCTGCAAGGTCGCATGCGCGGCCGGGACCGGCAGGCCCGTCGCGCCGCCCGTGATCCACAGGCCGTCCCGCCAGAGGACGGCGGCGCCCTGGCCAGCGCCGAGCGCCGCCGTTCGCAGCAGCTCCCCCCGCTCCCCCGCCAGCTCCCAGACCATCGCCTGGCGCCCCTGGCCGGAGACCAACGCGTCTCCCAGCACCAGGAGGGTCGCGCCCGGCCCGGTCGCGGCGGCGCGCGCCTGAGCGACCTGCGCGGAGACGGCCAGTCGGTGCTCCCAGCGCAGCGCGCCATCCGCGCCCCAGGCCGCCCACCAGGGCTGGAGTCCGCCACCGGCCGCGCGCGCGGCGCCGACCGCCAGCCAGCCGCCGTCTGGGAGGGCCTGGAGCGCGCGCAGCTCCGTGGCGCTGCCCTCGCCGCTCTCCCACCGCCATCGCGTGGTCCGCGTCGGGAGGTCGATGACCTCGATCCAGGTCCACCCAGGCTCCGTGAGCGCGTCCTGAACCACGCCGCCGATGGCCAGGGAGCTGTCCACGCTGGCGAGGGCGCGCAGACCACGCCAGGAGGCGCGCCTGTCCTCCCAGGCGGCGGCGTTCGCGCTGTCCAGCCCGAGCAACCAGCCCGCGCCGTCCGCCGCGACCCCACCGAAGACAGGTTCACCCTGAACGCTCGCGCCGGAGCAGAGCGAGGTCGCCCCGGGCTCGCCGAAGCGGTGGCTGGAGAGGAGCGCTCCCTCCGGGGTCAGCGCGACGACCAGCCCCTGATACAGCGCGTGCCCCAGCGGACCCGAGCGGCCGGGCGCGGCGATCTCTCCAGCCCCGAACAGGCGACCGTCGGGGAGCGCGAGCAGGGCGCGCAGGTGCGCCTCCTCGGGCAACGCGAGCGTCACCTCCTGGCCGACCGGTCCCGCCGCGGTCCCGGTCTGCGTCCAGGCACGCCAGACGCCGCCTTGCACCCTGGCCCCCGCGGCCATCCAGCCGCCCCCGGCGCCGGCGATGGCGGAGGTCGCACTGAGCCCCTCAGGCGTCATGATGTCGTCCTCTCGAAGCTGGGGCGCTGGGGTGGGAGCGGAGCGGCCGCAGCCGACGAGGAAGGCGAGCGCCAGCGTCACGCAGCTCACCGCTCTTCTCATGGCGCCCAGCTCGGCCGCAGCCGGTTGTAGCTGGTCAGAAAGCTGGCCCGCTCGGGACCCGACGCGGGGAGCGCCGCCTCGACGTTGGCGCGCGGGACGCGGGGCATCATGGCGAGGTAGCCCGAGTACTTTCTTCCATCCGGGCTCCGATCCCGCGCGAGCTCGAGCTTCTCCGACGGCGAGAGCGCCCCGAGGATGGCGATGACCTCCGAGACGGACACCGAGCCGCTGAACTGCGCTACGATGGCGTCCAGCTTGTGCAGATTGGGGCGCGTGTTCACCGCCGCGAGCTCGCTGCCGCTGGTGTAGGAGGCGCCCACCGCCGGGCGCTTGTTGGCGCTCGGCGAGAACCCGGTCCCGCCCGGCGTGAAGGTGTCGCCCAGCGTCATCCCGTAGGTCCAGCGGTCGTCGACGCTGGTCAACGACGCGGCGGCTGGGAAGGCAGGGACCTCCGCCTCGTTGTTGTAGGGCCCCTTCTTGACGAGGTCATCGTCCGTCGCCGCGGCCCCGACCCACACCAGCCCCTGCTTCTTCGCGATCGCCTCCATCTTCTTCTGAGCGTCTACCGACATCGTGCTGTAGAGGCCCTGCACCAGCGTCTGCTCCTGCGAGAGCACCTCCATGTCCCAGCGCATCGCGGCGGCGCCCGTCAGCGGCCCGCCGTCGTGGAGCTGCTTGAGCTTGGGGAAGACGTTGTCGAAGATCACCTGGTTGCCGATGCGCATGAAGCCTTCGAGCTCGTACGAGACGAAGTCTCCCATCAACCAGCTGTTGTAGCCGCGCAGATCGTAGGCGACCTGCCAGGCGCCGTTGGCGACGATGGAGGCCGCCAGCGCCCAGCGGGTCGTGTAGCCGAGCGCCGCGTGGTGCTCATAAAACCACTTGTAGAAGTCCCTGCGCTCGGCGATGAGCCGATACTCGGTGTTCAGCCCGTGCTCCAGGTTGTACAGACAGGCGTCCTTCCAGCGTTGGGTGTTCCCCTCCCGGTCGGCGGTGGTCCAGTCCTGGACGCCCGTGATGGCCGACGCGTTGGCGACCTCGCGCCCGAGCAGCGCTGACGCGGGGATCCGCCCGCTCGAGGAGCCTGCGCGCGAGATCGGCGACGCCTGTCCCTGCAGCGCGCGCTGCGCGTGGCGCTCGGCCTCGATCTCCACGGAGGGCTCGACCCAGCGACGCTCGGGTGGGTGAGCGCGCGTGTCCTCGGTCGGGCGAGGCCGCTGGGCGACGTGCGCCAGCTCGTGCAGGAGGAAGGGCAGGGCGGAGCGCCCCTCCGGTCGGAGCCTGGGGTCCAGATAGATGTCCTCACCTCGGTTGGCCGCCAGCAGCCCTGGCGCGCCCGGCGGGGAGGTCCGATGGACCCGAACGGCGCTGAAGTCGACCCCAAAGGCGCTGCGGGCGAGGGCCGACGCCTCCGCCGGGAGCCGCTGCCCTTCGGGGAGGCCCGCGCGCGTCGAGGGCGCCGCCGCGCGCGACGGTGATCCGCCGCTCGTCACCCTGCGCGGGAGCCTCGTGCGCGCCATCGCAACCCTCTTCCGAGGATGCTAACACAGCTCGCCGTCGCGTCTCTCGCTCAGGCCCCGAGCGACCAGCCCGTGCGGATCACCACCAGATAGATCAGGATCTTCGGGATCCGCACCAGCGCCCCCACGAGCGGGTGCCAGAGGGGCAGCCGCGCCGCCCCCGTGCCGATCACGCAGAGGCTGTCGGGGATGGGGGTGAGCGAGGCGATGGCCACCGCCGCGATCCCGTAGCGGCGCAGGAAGGCGCCGATCCAGTAGCGGTCGAGCAGGCGCTGAATCCAGGCGCTGCGCCCGAACAGTCGCCCCACGCCCCAGGCCACGACCACGCCCAGGACCGCGCCCGCGCAGGCGGCGAAGAAGGAGGTCCACATCCCGAGCCCGCCCGCGTGCCCCACCAGCAGCACGGTGCTGTGGGTGAGGACCGGCACCAGATCCGTGGACGCGAAGGTGACCATCAGCCCAGGCCAACCCACGGCGCCGATGAGCCAGGTGGAGAAGGTCGTGATGGGCTCCCGAAGGAGGAAGGCCAACGCGCCGACCACCCCGAGCAGGACCACCAGGCCCAGGAGCAGGCGCGGCACAAGCTGGAGGAGCGAGGGCAGCGGCGGGAGCGGCGGGTCAGCGGTAGCGTCCGTCAGCGGAACCTCCAGCGAAGACATTCAGAGAGTTTAGCCCCGCCAGCGCGCCGGGCAAGGAGGAGCGGAGCCTTGACGGCGGCAGCCGATCGGCGTACAGCAAAAATGCTGTACAGCAAAAACGCTGTACGCAGTCGCCGAGGAAGCTGCCGATGCACAATATCGTGGGACCGCCCGTCCGCGGCGACGATTTCTTCGATCGAGAGGCCGAGCTGCGGAGGACGTGGCGCGCCCTGGAGGACCACCACGTCCTGCTCCTCGCGCCCCGACGGGTCGGCAAGACCTCGCTCATGTACCGCCTCGCGGAGCAGGCGCCCGGCCACGGGTTCCACGCCATCTACGAGAGCGCGGTCAAGTGCGAGACCGAGCTCGCGCTGATCAGCCAGCTCTACAAGGCCGTCGCGCTCAACGACACCTCCGTCGCCGCGTCGCTGACAGGAGGGCGCCTCGGTCACCTCATGAAACGGGTCATGGGGGTGAAGGCGCTCGGGGTCGAGCTGGTGCTCAAGGAGGTGCCGGCGGACGAGTGGGTCGTCCTCGCCGACGAGCTGATCGAGGCCCTGCGCGAGACCGGTCGGCGCTGGCTGCTGCTCCTCGACGAGCTGCCCGTCTTCGTGGTGCGCCTCCTCGAGCAGGAGAACGGTCGGGCCAGGGTCCGACGCCTCCTCGACTGGATGCGCGACGCGCGGCAGGGCACCGTGGCGGGCCCGGACGCCTTTCGTTGGCTGCTGGCCGGGTCCATCGGCCTGGACGCCATCACGCAGCGCCTGGGCTTCGGCGCCTCGATCAACGATCTCCTCGTCCTTCGGCTCGGGCCCTTCGAGGAGGCGGTGGCCCGACGCTTCCTCGCCCGCCTGGCCCAGGAATACAGGCTCGGCTTTGGTGAAGAGGCCGGCGACCGCGTCATCGCGCGCACGGGCTGGCTCATCCCACACCACCTCCAGCTCTTCGTCCAGCAGCTCCGAGAGCGTGAGGTCCCACCGGGCCAGGACATCCCGCCGTCGCTGGTGGACGCCGTCTTCGACGACCTCTCCCGCCCAAGCTTCCGCGCCGCCTTCGATCCCTGGTATCAGCGGCTCGCCGAGGAGCTCGGCCCGCCCCGAGACGCTCAGGCCCGAGACCTGCTCAGCGCCTGCGCCCGGGATCCCCAGGGGGCCAGCCGCGAGGTCCTGGAGCAGACGCTCGTCCGCCACATCCAGGACCCGACCACACGAAGCGCAGACCTGACCTGGCTGCTCTCCGTGCTCGAGAACGACGGCTACATCGTGCCGCAGGGCGCTCGACACCGCTTCCGCTCCCCGCTGCTCCAGGCCTACTGGCTCGGGAGAGCGCCGTGAGCGACCGACCCGGGCCCACGCTGGCCGTCTACAACCCGGATCTGCTCTCCGACGCCGACCTGAAGCGGCAATTCGTCGCCCGGCTCGGCCTGCTCCAGCGCCTGACGGAGGACCTCCGCGGCGACGGGACGCCGCAGCACCACCTGATCGTCGGCCAGCGCGGCATGGGCAAGACCACCCTCCTCCGCCGACTTCGGGGAGCCATCCAGGACGACGAGGCGCTTCGCCTGCGCTGGCTCCCGCTGAGCTTCCCCGAGGAGCAGTACAACGTCTCGCGTCTGAGCGACCTCTGGGTCAACTGCCTCGACGCGCTCGGCGACGCGCTGGAGCGCAGCGGCGACGAGGCCGGCGCCGGCGGCATCGACGCCCTGGTGGACAGCCTGCCCGAGGGAGAGGAGGCGCGCGGTCGCGCGGCGCTCGACGGGCTCGTCGCCTGGTCCGAGAAGCGGCGCGGGCTGGTGCTGATGATCGACAACGTCGATCTCCTGCTCGGCCGCCTGGCGGCGCACCACTGGGCCATCCGGGAGGTCATGAGCGAGCACCCCAGGCTGGTGTGGATCGTGGCGAGCGCCCAGCCGCTGGAGGCCACGGCCGAGTATGGGTCGGCCTTCTACGACTTCTTCGCCATTCACGAGCTGCGCGGCCTGAGCTACGAAGAGTCCCGGCAGGTGATGCTCCGCCTGGCGCAGGTCCACGACACGCCCCAGGTCGTCCGGCTGCTGAACGACGCCCCGGGCCGCTTCCGCGCCCTGCACGTGCTCACGGGAGGCAATCCCCGGACGCTCGTGCTGCTCTACCAGGTCTTCGCCCACGACGACGCCAGCAGCGTACACGTCGATCTGGAGCGGCTCCTCGACATGTGCACGCCGCTGTACAAGGCGCGCTTCGAGGCGCTCTCCGACCAGGCCCAGCAGCTCACGGACGCGCTCGCCATCGGCTGGGACCCGATGTCCGCCGCCCAGGTCGCCGCGGCGACCCGCCTGGAGATCAACCTCGTCTCGGCCCAGCTCAACCGACTCGTCAGCGCCGGCGTGGTGGAGAAGGTGCCGCTGCCCGCCGGATCGCGCACCGGATTTCAGATCGGGGAACGATTCTTCAACATCTGGTACCTGATGCGCGCCAGCCGTCGCGTGCGCCGAAAGCTGGAGTGGCTGGTTCGTTTTCTGGAGATCTTCTATGGGCCGGAGGGCCTCGCCGAGCGCGCCGAGCGCCTCCTCGACCAGCGCGGGGGCCCCCGGGACGCGGAGCTGGCCTTCGCGTTCTCCCGCTCGGTGTCGGAGCCCGGCCTCTCGCGTGCGTTGGACAGCTTCGCGGTGGATCTGTTGATGCGGGAAGAGGAGGGTGTTCGCGGCCGGCTGAGGGAGCTCTTCGATCTGGAGGGCGAGGATCGCGAGATCGGCACCCTGGCCGAGCGGAAGGTGTTGCTGGCCGAGACGGAGGCGGCGGTGCTGGCGGCGGACGTGGACTGGGCGGAGGTGGGCTGCACGGCGGCGGCGTTCTGGGAGTTGCTGGGGGGGTCGGTCTCGGTGACACCGGAGGTGAAGGGCAAGATCGGCGCGTCGATGAAGCGCCTTCGACTGGATCATCTTCAGGAGCTCCGGCGACTCTTCGTGCAGGAGTCCAGCATCTTCGGGAAGCAGTTTGGAGAAGACGCCTGGCCAGCCCTTCGAAAAAGCTTCCGCACGGGCTTGATGGTCGACCTCGAAGACGTGGACGGCGC
>CAZKWG010000489.1:0-6348 GCA_964556105.1 uncultured Enterobacterales bacterium
TCCGGGCGACGGTGACACGGCCGGCGGAGGACGAGGAGCTGATGGTCTCGCGGCGCCACCTGCGCTCGCAGACGCGCCGGGAGGAGGACGTCGAGCCGAAGACTCGGCGGGAGGAGGACGTCGAGCCGAAGACTCGGCGGGAGGAGGACGCCGAGCCGAAGGCGAGCCGGTTCATCCGGGCGACGGTTCAGCGGCCCACCTCCGACGACGAGGGCTGAACAACCAGCCCCTCAATTCTCGCCGCCCTCGTCGAGCCGCTGGGTGCGCCTCGCGGTCTCCACCCCATCCCAGCTCTCCACGACCTCCAGCACGCGGCGGTTGGTGTCGAGGTGGTACATCAGGTGGCCCGTGCGCTTCCCCTTGCCCGGCGCCTCGCCGACCGCCTCCAGCCGGATGTAGCCATGGCCCGGCTTCACAGGGTTGGACGCCGCCATCTCGGCGAGCTGGTGCAGCAGGATGCGCTCGTCCGGCGTGTTCATGGTGAAGCGCCCGTAGTTGCGCTTGTCCTTGGGCGGAGACGGCTTCCAACTGCCCATGATGTGTGGCCCTCAGCAGCGTTGTAGCTCAACCACGCCCTTGCCTTCACCTCGCCGAGTTCGTCCGTGGACTCTGGCTGGAGGACGCGGTAGATCCTGCGCTCCATCAAGCTGTTGCAGGTCGCCTGAGCCAGAGACGCCATCCCATGTACGACCACGTCCCCCGCCGCGTCCGCTTCGAGGATCTCTGCGCCGTCCTCGCCGAGGGGCGCCCCGTCTACGACGCGCTGCCCGAAGACGCCGCAGCGGTGCTCCGAGACGCGCCCCGCTCCCTGGCGTTGACGGACTTCGCCGGCCGCGACAGCGTCGCCGCCGCGATGGCCTGGCTCGCCGAGCATGAGGTCGCCACCCTGGTGCCGGTCGCGGACGTGGTGCCGACCCGCTACGGCGACTGGTCCGTCTACGAGGACAACTGGCAGCGGATGCGCGACCACCTGTCGCGTCAGTTTCCCAGCCTCGTCGTCGCGCCCTGGTTCGTGCTGGAGGACGTCGATCTCTGGCGCCTGCTGAACGGGCGCTACGTCAACGAGATCATCCAGTCCTTCGGCTTCTTCACGCCGTGCCTGGGCTGCCACCTGCACTTCTACGCGATGCGCGCTGTGCTGGGCTCGGCGCTGGGGGCCGAGGTGCTGATCTCCGGCGAGAAGGAGCTGCACGGCTCGAAGCGCAAGGCGAACCAGACCACAGAGGCGGTCGAGGGCTACGCCGCGTTCAGCGCCGCGCACGGCGTCGACCAGCGCTTCCCCATCCACAAGGTCACCACCGAGGAGCAGATGGGGACGCTGCTGGGCGACGGCTGGCGGGAGGGGGAGCGCCAGCTCCCCTGCGTGATGAGCGGCAACGACCAGGGGCTCGATGGACGCCTGCTGATGAGCGCGGATCAGATCCGCGCCTACATGTTCGAGTTCGCCGTGCCGCTGGCGACGCGGATCGTCGCGCTCCGCCGGGCGGGGCGCTCGGGTGCCGATCTACAAGTCCAGGTGGATGCCGCGGCCCGCGCGCTGCTGGCGGGGAGGCGCTGATGCCGCGCTCCTGGTCTCAGGATGACCCACCTCCGTTGATCGGCGGCAAAGCCTCCTCGTGGTGGTGGCTGGCGCAGGCGGGGCTCCCCGTGCCCGCGGGCTTCTGTGTTGCCGCCGACGAGCCGGTCTCGGCCGAGACGCTGGTGCGGGCTCTCATGGATCTCCGTAAACAATGCGGCGCCGCGACGGTCGCCGTGCGCTCCTCGGGCGTCGGCGAAGACGGCGCTCATCAGGCGATGGCGGGCCTGTTCGAAACCCTGCTCGACGTGCCGGCGGACATCGCCGCCGTTCTCGCGGCCATCGAGCGCTGCCGCGAGGCGGGCCGATCCGGGCGCGCCTGGTCCGCGACCGGTGGCGCTGTTCAGATGGGCGTGCTGATCCAGCAGATGATCCACCCGTCGCGCTCCGGGGTGCTGTTCACCCGAGATCCTCATGGCCATGATGCGGGCATGGTGGTCGAGGTCACGCAAGGCCACCTGCGCGGCCTCGTCGATGGCAGCCAGGACGCCGCTCGCCTCACGCTGGGCGCCAGTAGGTCGGACGAGATCCTGAGCGCCACGGAGGACGCCGACCTTCAGCGCCTCGGCCGCGAGATCGAGCGCCTGCTGGGAGCGCCCGCGGACATCGAGTGGGCCAGTGTGCACGGCCGGATCGTCATCCTCCAGGCCCGGCCGATCACCACGGGCGCGGTGACGATCCCGCCAGGGCTCACGCTGCTCCCCGTCCAGGCGTCGACCGCGAGGCTGCTGCCCAGGGCCGTGGCCCAGCATGACAAGATCGCCCTTCGCCTCGTCGCCGCCGAGCTCGACATCGGGATCTCCCACGGCCTCGTCGGCCTGACCCACGCACCCACGCCCGACGACGTGGCCCACGCGGCAGACGCGCTCTCGGCCTGGGGCGAGTTCATCGCAGTGCTGCTGGACCCGTTCCACCTGGAGGGTGAGATCTTCCGGCGCTTCGGCGCCGGTCGGACCGCCGGTCAGGACCTCGCGGCCTTCGTCGACCAGGTGGCCGCCCGACACACCCGCTTCGCCTTCCTGCTCAAGGAGCTCCAGGAGACGGCCTCTACCGGCGTGGCGCTCCGGCTCCCGGACGGCACAGTGCGCGTCGAGTTGGTGGAGGGGCACTTCGCGACCAAGGGCTTCGCCGATCCGACCGTCTACGTGCTCGACCGCCATGGACAACCGCTCACACACGCGCCCGGAAAACAAGACGTCGCCGTACAGGTGGTCCAAGGCCGCAAGGTGCGCGTCCCCGTGCTCGCGCCGCCGATGGCCACGGCCCAGCAACTCGCCGACGTGCATCACGCCACCGTCGGGCTGGCCGAGCGCTACCCGAACGCGGGCATCGAGTTCGGCTTCACGCCAGAGGGGACCTTCTTCCTGGTCGATCTCTACCAGAGCGTGAGCGTCACGCCGCCCGTACGGGGCGACGTGCTGAGCGAGGGACGGGTCGTAGGGCGGGTCCGGGTGCTGATGTTGGCCGAGGACGCGGTCGAAGAGAGCATCGAGCGGCACGTACACTCGCGCCGCGCCAGCCCCGATCAGCCGGCTGGGGAGGCCGAGATCCTGGTGGTCCACCGCCCCTACTACGTGCTCGATCAGCTCATCTATCAGGCGCACCCGGGCACGCTCGGGTTCATCTGCGAGGGCGGGGCCCTGCTCTGTCACCTCGCCGTCGTGATGCGAGAGCGCGGCGTGCCAGGGCTCGTGTTGCCGGATGCGATACGCGAATTCGTCGATGGCGAGCGGATCGTGCTGGACACGCGACCGGGCTCACCGGCCGCCATCACCCGGCACTGAGGGCGGCGCCCACGCATAGAGCCCGTCGCGGGCCAGGAAGCCGTCCACGTCCCACTCCAGCTGACGCAGCGTCTCCCAGACGCCGACACCCAGCAGGCTGTCCGTGTAGACGTGCGCGCCGGTGCGGTTGTGGAAGAAGCGCCCCAGCGCGTCGAGCATCAGGTAGGTGCCGGTCAGATCCCGGTTGTCCTCAGCGACCGGGCCGATGCCCTCGGCGTCCAGCTCGCGGTGTCGCGCGACCCATCCGTCGAACTCCTCTTTCGAGATCAGCAGCGGCTCGACCGCGCCGTCGTTCTGCCCGCGCACCGGCAAGACCTGGAACACCTTCCAGCGCGCGGGTCGAAGCCTGCGGATCAACGCGCGCATGTCGTCGTGCAGGTTCTCCCGGGTGATGACCGTGTTCACCTTCAGCCGCAGGTGCTGAACCTGCGCCAGCTCCTCCCAGCACCGCAGGCAGAAGTCCAGGAAGCGGGCGTTCCCGCGTCCCATCGTCGCCATCAGCTCGGGGTCGCTCGCGTCGATGCTGAGGGAGACCCAGTCCAG
Source organism: uncultured Enterobacterales bacterium (assembly GCA_964556105.1). Classification (GTDB taxonomy): domain Bacteria; phylum Myxococcota_A; class UBA796; order UBA796; family CAZKWG01; genus CAZKWG01. Next base: position 3,904 of record CAZKWG010000489.1, read on the forward strand.
GTAGGGGACGAGCGCGTCCCGGTAGGCGCCCACCAGCCGGCTGCCGTTGGTGACCAGCATGGTGACGAGCCCGATCTCCCGGGCGTGGCGCACCAGCGCGGGCAGGTGTGGACAGAGCGTCGGCTCACCGCCCACGAAGGTCACCTTCTCGGTCCCGGCCTCTCGAAGCAGGTCCAGCACCGCCAGGGCATCAGCCTCGGAGAGCGTCCCGGGGATGTCGCGAAACGTGGCGTAGCAGTAGGTACACTTGAGGTTGCAGTCCGGCCACAGGTGCCAGGAGACGTTCAGGGGGATGGGCAGGCCACCAGGGCCCGCGGTGGTCCAATCGGCGGGTCTCATGGAGCGACTCCCTCGATGCGCGCGACGATCTGTTTGCGCAACAACACGGTTGGGACGCGTGTCTCCACGCCGTCGAAGGTGAGCCCGGTCTTCGCCGAGACCCAGGCTCTGAAGGACGGGTCTGGCACGAGGAGCGACGAGCTGGGGATCGCTGGATCGACCAGGTTGAGCATGGCCCGAGGGCCAAGCCCGCTGAGCACTGGCAGCGCCATGGTCGAGAGCGCCTCGGCCCCTGGACACTCAAGCTGAGAGAACAGATAGGCGCCTTCCTCGTGCTCGAAGCGCTTGACCTCCCGCCGTATGGCACCTTCGAGGTCATCCCGGATCTCCTCGCCGCGAGCCGCAAGCTGACCCTCGATCAGACCCGTGGGCACCTCCGACATCGCGGAGAGCTGCCGCGCGGCCTCCACGTCTCGCGCGGTGGTCACCGAGCCCTGGAGCTGCTGGGTGTTCGAGTGGATCGCGGCCAGCAGGAGCACCGCCGAGGCGTGACCCGGCCGCAGGCTCGCGGCACCGAACCGCTCAAACACCAGGGTGGCCGCCGCGCCGACGGGCTCAATCTGGAGGCGGGCGTTGGGGAAGAGCGAGGCAGCCCGGTGGTGCAGGCGGTGGTCGATGACCTCGATCACGCCCGCGGGATCAACGCGCGAGGGCAGGCCGAGCACGTCGCTGGCGTCTACGAGCACCAGCCCGCCTGTCTCGGCGGGGACCGGCGGCGCCCGCCAGCCAAGACGGTCGAGCACATAGCGGGCCTCCGCGTCTGGGCGACCGCTGACGAGCGGCAGGGCTGGTGTGCCCAGGGCGCTCAGCAGCTCGGCGTAGGCCACCGCACAGGCGACCCCGTCGAGGTCCGGGTGCTCTTTGGGAGTGACGAGGAGGGGGTAAGACATGGTCTGCGGATATCCAGGATCTGGCCTGAGGAACAGGGGAGAGGTGGAGCCGGCCGGCGCGACCGGCCCCACCCGGTTGTACTACGGCTTCTTGGGGGCGGGCCGCGCGTGGCCTTCGACTGCCCCCTGCGCGCGCTCCTTGAAGTCCTGGTTGGTGCCGGTCTTGTCGGCGTGGCTCTGAATGCGGGCGGCGTCGGCTGGCGTCATCGGGGCCTTGGGGGTCTTGCTGTCAGGCATGGCGATCTTCCTCTGCCCATCTGGGCGTCGATGGCCGGAGAGCCCGGCCGGTGGTGGAGCGCGCCGACGGTGCCGTCACGCTCCTTCGACAAGATAGCGACCGCGTTGATAAATAATATTTATTCAAGAATAGGAGCGCCTCGGGAATGGACTTCACGCTCACCCCTCAACAGCGAGACGCCTGGCGGGCGCGGTTCACCGACCGACGCTTCCGAGGCGTGCAGGCGGATCTGGCCAAGAAGCTCGTAGGCAAGGGGGGCAAGTCTTCTGACTCCTGGGTGCCGGTGCTCTCGCACTTTGTGCAGGGCGACGAGCGCGCTCTGCGCCAGGTGCTCGGGGACGAGGCCATCGCGGACATCGTCGCCAGGGGCTTCGGGCTCGACGGCGCCGAAGCGCTTCGCTCCGCGCTCCGGCAGGCGCAGGGCCACGTCGAGGACGGACCGACGGACGTGCGCATCCCGGGCTTCGAGGATCTGGGGCCCGTCCCGGTGTCCGAGGTCTACCTGCCGCCGCCATGCGGAAGCTCATCCAACGGGGCGCGCGGTCAACGGTCCGCGACGCTGGTTCCTCCGACGCCCGAGGCATTCATGGCGGCCTGCACGCCATCGGACGAGCCGCTGGCCGTCGTCATCGAGGGCGCGTACGGCCTCGGCCGGAGCACCCTGCTCAAAGTCGCGATGTCCGCACTCACCGACGCTGGGATCTCCTGGTCCACGCGACTGGGCACCCCCTGCTCGGTCCTGATGATCGACGACTGGGAGCGCCTCCCGAGCTCGCAGCACGCCGCGGTGACCGGGTGGCTCGGCCCAGGGCGGACGGTGCTCTCGACCTCGACGCCCGAGGCCGGCGCGCGGCCCTTCCCCGTGCAGACCACGATCAAGCTGTCGCCAATGCCGCCTCACTGGGCGTTGGACTGGCTCCAGCGACTCCGCCCTGTGCTTCAGCACCGATGGGGCCTTACCTTCGACCTCGCGCCCTT
>CAZKWG010000490.1:0-6344 GCA_964556105.1 uncultured Enterobacterales bacterium
CCCCCACCGCCCCCTTCGGGGGCACCTCCCCCACGGAGGGGGGAGGGGGTTCTGAGGACTGCGAGGGTTCTTGGGGGTGGCGAGGTCATGGTGCGGCTGACTCCCTCCCCCCACCGTGGGGGAGAGTGGGGTGGGGGGGCGGCTGTGTTCTTGTGGTGTTGGCGGCAGAGAGCGGAGGCGTTGTGGCGAGCGGCGTGGCAGGAAAGCTCCGGCCCCCCCACCGCCCCCTTCGGGGCAACCTCACTGCGTTCCTGCCGCGTCGACCACAGCCCCCACCCCTCACCGCCGCGCGTAGTTCTTCTCCACCCACGCTTGATACGACGGCCCCGTAGCAGCCTCCACCCAGCTTGGATGGTTCAGATACCAGTCCACCGTGCTCGCCAGCCCGGCCTCCAGATCGATCTGCGGCGCCCAGCCCAGATCCCGCCGAATCGCCCGCGCGTCCAACGCGTACCGAACATCATGCCCAGGACGATCCGCGACGTGTCGCACCCACTGCGCATGCGGCGCGCCGGCAGGCCGGCGGACGTCCATGACGCCGCATATCCTCCCGACGATCTCCAGGTTGGTCGCCGAGCGCTCCGAGGACACGTTGTAGACAGCGCCCGCCTCACCTCGCCGCAACACCGCCAGGATCGCCGCGCACTGGTCGTCCACGTGCAGCCACTCCCGAACCTGGAGCCCGTCGCCGTACACGGGCAGCGCGCGACCGGCAGCGGCGTTCAGGATCATCAGCGGGATCAGCTTCTCCGGGTGCTGACGTGGACCGTACAGGTTGCAGGACAGCGTCGTGCTGACGGGCAGGCCATAGGTCTTTGCCCAGGCCTGCACGAGGTGATCGCTGCCGGCCTTGGTCGCGGAGTAGGGTGAGCTGGGCATGTACGTCGCGCCCTCTCGACTCGGCGCCTCCTCCGGCGGACGCGATCCGTACACCTCATCCGTCGAGACGTGATGAAAGCGTACATCCTGGCGCCCGTGCCAGGAGCGACGCGCGGCCTCCAGCAGCGTGAACGTGCCCACGACGTTGCTGCGCAGGGCGCTCGCCGGGTCGTGGATGGCGCGATCCACATGCGTCTCGGCGGCAAAATGGACGACGGTGTCCGGCGCGTGCTCGGCGAAGACCCGCGCGACCAGCGCCTCGTCGGCGATGTCTCCCTGCACCAGCCTGTGCCGCTCCGCCCCGACCAGACCGTCCAGGTTGGCCGTCGAGCCGGCGTATCCGAGCAGGTCCAGGTTCAGGATCTCGACCTGCTCATCCTGCGCCAGCAGACACCGCACGAAATTGCTGCCGACGAAGCCGCACCCTCCCGTGACCAGTACACGCTCCAAGGCCGGCTTTCCGCTCATGGCGCGAGCTCCGCCAGCGAGACGCCCGCCGCGTCCCGCTCCGAGAGGATGGGGGAGCGCCCAGCGAGAGGCCAGTCCACCCCAACCAGCGGATCGTCCCAACGCAGCACGCGCTCGCCCGCCGGATACCAGACGTCGGTCACCTTGTAGAGCACGTCGGCCTCCTCGCTCAGGACGAGGTATCCGTGGGCCATGCCCTCCGGGATCCACAGCGCGCGGTGCGTCTCGGCGTCCAGGTTTATCCCGACCCAGGCGCCGAAGGTCGGCGATCCCGGACGAACATCCACCGCCACGTCGAAGATCTCGCCGCGCAGCACGCGCACCAGCTTGCCCTGGGGTCGCCCTCTCTGCACATGGAGCCCACGCAGCACCCCGCCCTTGGAGCGCGCCAGGTTGTCCTGCACGAAGTCCGCCCCGATGCCCGCCGCCGCGTAGCGCGCACGACTCCACGTCTCGACGAACAGCCCCCGCGCGTCGGGGAAGCGCTCGGGCTCGATCACCAGCACGCCGGGGATCCGGGTGGAGAGCACGCGCATGGCGCTCAGCTCCCGAGCCCGGCGACCAGCCGCCCGGCGCGCACCAGCGACTCGTGGGTGCCGGCGTCCGTCCAGTAGCCGCGCAGCACGCCGTGGTGGAGCTGGCCGCGGCGCAGGTAGGCGTTGTTGACGTCCGAGATCTCCAGCTCGCCGCGCGTCGAGGGGGTGAGCGCGTCGATGATCGGGAAGACCTCCTCCCCATAGAAATAGATGCCGGTCACGGCGAACGAAGAGGGCGGCACAAGCGGCTTCTCGATGATCTCGACGATCCGCCCGTCTACGAGGCGCGGGCAGCCGAAGCGCTGCGGGTCGGGCACCTCCTTGAGCAGCACCATCGCCTCGGCGCCGCTCGCCCGATACGCCGCGAGCCAGGGCGCGAGCGGATCCTCGAAGATGTTGTCGCCCAGCACGACGACCATCGATCGCCCGCGGGTGAAGCCGCGCGCCAGCGAGAGCGCGTCGGCGATGCCGCGGGCCTCCTCCTGCACCCGGTAGGTCAGCGAGCAGCCCAGCTCGCGCCCGCTGCGGAGCTGGTTGACCAGATCGCCCATGTGCTCCACCCCGGTCACCACAAGGATGTCCGTGATCCCGGCCTCCACCAGGCGGGCCACGGCGTGGTAGATCATCGGCTTTCGACCGACGGGGAGCAGGTGCTTGTTCACGGTGCGCGTGAGCGGCAGCAGGCGCGTGCCCGAGCCTCCCGCGAGCAGCACGCCGCAGACCTCAGGGGCCACAGGCGCTCCTGACCGCGCGAAGGCGGCGAGAGAGGGCAGGGGAGGGGACCGGGCGAGCGCGCGTCACGGCCGGAGTCTACGGCAGGGCGGTCTGGACGTCTACCGCGGCCGGCAGCGGCGGGCCCATCTTCCCGCCCGTGCGAGCAGGGGCTCTCAGTAGCAGACGTCGCGGTTGGGGTTCACCCCACCCAGGAGGTCCTCGTCGCTGCTGGCCAGGTCCAGCGCGACCGCGCCGCTCAGCGAGGCGATCTCGGGCAGGGCGTCGTAGTCGATCAGCTCGGATCGATCACAGCGCTCGTGGTAGCAGTCGGTGTCTTCGGTCCAGAAGAAGACGTAGGGGATGCCGCGCGTGCAGAAAGCATAGTTGTCGGACAGATCGCTCCCGTCCCCGAGCGAGATGTCGATGGTCGGGTGCTCGTCGCTGCGCGCGTGAACGGCCTCCCGGCCCGCGGTCCCCTGGAAGGTACCCAACGCATAGAGCGTCGAGGACGACAGGTAGCTGCCGACCATGTCCATGTTTACATTGTAAACGATCCTGTCGACCTCGATCTCGGAGGGCGGGTCCTCCATGAAGTGCTCGGACCCCTCGTATCCGGACTCCTCCGCGCCGAAGGCGGCGAACACGACCGTCCGCTCAGGCTGCGCGTCCTCGTTGACCATGCTCGCCGCGATGGCGAGGAGGGCCGTCACCCCGGACGCGTTGTCGTTGGCGCCCAGCCAGCCGTCGCCGAAGTGGTCGATGTGGGCGGAGACCACGATCACCTCGTCCGCCAGGCTGGAGCGCGAGCCGACGATCATCCCGAGCACGTTCCCGGTCTCGTTCCCCTCGGCGTCGGTGAAGCGCTGCTCGTACCCGTCGCCGGTCCCGGTCCTGGTCAGCCCGAGGCACTCGAAACGCTCCGCGACGAAGTCGCGCGCCACCGCGTCGCCGGTCGAGCCCGGGGCCCGCCCGTCGAGCTCGGGCGAGGCCAGATAGGCGAGATCCTCCGTCATCGCGTCCTGGTCATAGGCGTCGGAGCGCTCACAGCCCTCGGGCAGGGGCCCCGGCAGGGAGGAGTCGTTGGTGTCGAGCTTGCCCGCCGAGCAGCCGCTGATGAGGGCGAGCCCGAGGACCGAGGGCCGGGCTGCGCGCCTGGTGTCCAGGATGTTCATGGTTCTCCCCTCACTCTTCCAGTCGCCGTACGCGGTCGTCGATCTCGCGGAAGCGCTCCGCCAGCGCCCGCACGAAGGGCTCCACCCAGCCGTGGACCCCGAGCGCCAGCGAGAGCGACGCGCGGTCGATGACGACCAGGGTGACGGCGGTGACGGCCTGCACGCTCGCGGTGCGGGGGCGGGAGAGGAGCACGGCCGTCTCGCCGAAGACCTCGCCTGGGCCGAGCACGCGCAGGACGCGCCGCTCACCCTCGTCCTCCGTGAAGACGACGGCCTGGCCGCGCAGCAGGATGTAGGCGGTCTCTCCAGGATCGCCCTCGCGCACCAGCATGGTGTCGGGCTCGTAGTGTTGGACGGGGAGGCCGTCCCGACCGCGCAGGTACTGCTCGAGATCCGCCTGGAAGCTCAGCACGTCGGGAGGGCGCTTGCTGGGGTCGGCCGAGAGCGCTCGCATGGCCAGTCGGCTGAGCTCCTGCGGGATGTCCAGGTCGGGCGCGAAGAGCTGCGGCGGCGGGATGTCGCAGGCGCGCGCCTGCTGGAGGAGAAGGCGCACGTCTCGTCCAATATAAGGCGGCCGACCCGCCAGCACCGCGTACAGCGTGGCGCCCAACGAGAAGACGTCGCTGCGCTCGTCGGTCTGCTCGGTCAGCCCCTCCGCCTGCTCGGGCGACATGTACTGCGGCGTGCCGATGATCTCGCCCGACACATAGCCCAGCGCGTCGAGGCCTCCCTCGGGCATCAGCTCGGGCGGGGCGCGCTCGGGGATGAGGCGCACCGTGCCCCAGTCCATCAGGTAGACCTTGCCGAAGGTGCCGACCATGATGTTGGTGGGCTTGATGTCCCGGTGGATGACCCCGCAGCTGTGGGCGTAGGCGACGGCGTCGCAGACGCGGCTCAGGATCTGCAGAAAGCCGCGCAGGTGCTCCGGGGCGAGCCGCTCCTTGCCGAGGCGCTGGATGCGGCGCCCCAGGGTCTCGCCCTCCACCAGCTTCATGGACAGGTAGGGCCGCCCCTCGGCGTCCGCCGCCAGGCTGTGCAGCGGCGCGATGTTGGGATGCTCGAGCTGAGCGACCACGCGCGCCTCGGCGACGAAGCGCGAGACCGCCTCGGCGTCGGCGGCGTGGTCCGGGGTCAAGCGCTTGAGCGCGACGACGCGGCGAAGCGCGCGGTCCACGGCCCGGGAGACCGTCGCTGATCCGCCCTGGCCGACGACCGCCTCGCCCTCGTACCGATCGGCGGGGGCCTCGACCGGGAGATCGCGCAGGTCTGGCGAGCGGCGCCGCCGTCGCGGGTGAGGGGTGCGCTGGGTGGCGTCGTCGTTCAGGGGGAGCCTCCGGGAGGGAGACTACGCCAGTCGGGCGGCGCCGCCAATGTCTCCGGTCGCGGGACCCCGTCGCCGGTCCCCTTCGATCAGGGAAAGACCGGCCCTTCGGGGTCGATGACGTTGCAGTCGGCGCGGATGACCACGCAGGTGCTGCGGTCGTTGCGGCGGGCGAGGACCGCCGCGACGAACTCGTCGGGGGTGGGCAGGGGCTTGGTGAGGGTCGGGATGAAGCCCGGCATGAGCACGGAGGGCGCGACCGAGCGCACCATGAAGCCGCTGCCGTTGCCCTGCGGGTCGAGGTGCGGCGCCTGGTAGGTGCTGAACAGCACCCAGGTCTCGACCATCTTGCCGTTTTGCATGACGGTCAGCGCGCAGCCGTCCATCATCCCGATGTCCGTGGGCCAGAGCGCGCTCAGCCCCATCCCGCCGACCTCCCCGGGAGCGAAGGACTTCAGGCTGATGGTCCCGAGATCCAGTTGACGAAACAAGCTCATGGTGTGCCTCCAGGCGATGTGCGGTGTCGAGCCGGGCTTCGAGCAGCCCCTCGCTCGTGGCGCGACCTCGCGCCGTTGTGATAAAAATGCCGAAATTGATGCTACCGGAGTCCGCGCCCATGGAGAACCCTCTCCCCCGCAGCTTGACGAACCAGATGCTCGCGCGTCTGCGCGCGGTGACCACCACCGAGCAGGCCACGAACGCGCTTCTGGACGCCCTTCTGGCGCTGCTTCGCGGCGTCATCGCCACTGAACAGGGATGCAGAATCCTGGGGGCCGGGGTCTATCGCGGGACGCCGCAGGGCTGGCGCGCGTCGACGGCGCGCGGCGAGGGCGGGGCGGTGGCCTCCGACGAGCCGCCCTCCCAGACCGCCTGGGCCTGGATGCTCGAGGACCCGCAGCCCGTGTTCATCAACGTCGTGGCGGGGACCGTCGGGCCCGCCGACCCGAACGCCATCGGAGAGACCGTCGAGGCCCCATTGTCGGAGGACGTGCGCCTGACCGGACAGACGCAGACCGTCCTGAGACAGCGCGAGCTGACCCATGTCTACGGCGTCCCCCTGCTTGGGAGCGAGGACGAGGTCATGGGCATGGTCACGCTGGAGCTGCGCTGCCCGCTGCGGGCCGGGGAGCGCCTCGGGCTGTGGGATCTCGTCGGAGAGGAGGCCAGCACGCTGGTGCAGATCGCCGCGCCGACGCTGTTGAGCCGCCCCTACGGCGGCGAGGCCGCGCCCGCGCTGGGGCTGCCCGTGGTGGG
>CAZKWG010000491.1:0-6327 GCA_964556105.1 uncultured Enterobacterales bacterium
AACTTCATGTTGTCGCGGAGGTAGTCGAAGCCGAACTCGTTGTTCGTCCCGTAGGTGATGTCGGCGGCGTAGGCGTCGCGCTTGATGCGATCGCTGCGCTCGTTCGACAGGATCTTCCCGACCTTCAAGCCCAGGAAGCGGTAGATGGTCCCCATCCAGTCCGCGTCGCGAGAGGCCAGGTAGTCGTTGACGGTGACGACATGAACGCCCTTGCCGCTGAGCGCGTTCAGATAGGCGGGCAGGGTGGCCACCAGGGTCTTGCCCTCGCCCGTCTTCATCTCTGCGACGTTGCCGCGGTGCAGCACCATCCCGCCCAGCATCTGGACGTCGAAGTGCCGCATTCCCAGCTTTCGACGCGCCACCTCGCGCACCAGCGAGAAGGCCTCCGGCACGATGTCGTCCACCGTGGCGCCCTGAGACAGCTTCTCCCGCAGCGCGGGCGTCTGCGCCTTCAGCTCATCGTCCGAGCGCGCCTGCTGCGTCGCCTCCTGCGCGTTGATCTTCTGGAGCAGTGGCTGCAGCTTCTTGAGCTCGCGCTCAGAGCGTGTGCCGATGAATTTAGCGATGATGGTGTCTAAGTTGACCATGACAGCCCCAGAGGTCCGATGACCGGTCAATCTGCGCGCGGACCTTGTCCAGGTCAAGGGCACAGGGCGCAAAGCTCACGAAGGCGAGCGCGCCGGCAGGTATAGCAGGGGGTCCACGTAATCGCCGTTGACCAGGATGGCGTAGTGACAGTGAGGGCCGGTGCTCATCCCGGTGGAGCCGACGGCGGCGATCGCCTGCCCGCGCCGCACGAGATCGCCCTCGGAAACGAAGATGGCGGAGTTGTGGTTGAGGCGGCTCACGACGCCGTGGCCATGATCTATCTCCACGTAGTTGCCTTTGCCCCGGTCGTAGGCCACCCGCGCAACCGTCCCGCCGCCGGGCGCGACCACGAGGGTGCCCTTGGGCGCCCCGATATCGATGCCCGAGTGGAACTGCCAGCGGCGCTTGTTCAGCGGCCAGCGCCGATAGCCGAAGCGGCTGGTCAGCACGCCCTCGACCGGCCAGCGCGACGGGAAGGCGTCGCGCGCGCTCAGCCAGGCCTCGGCGTTCTCCGCGAGCATCCCGGCCCTGGGCAGCGCCGCGCTGACGACCAGCGAGGTGCGGCGCACGCGGTCAGCCACCGCCAGCGCCCACTGTCGGGTCGGGCTGAGCGTCTCGGGGTTGAGCATGCCGCCGTCCTCGTCCAGCGCGTGCAGATCGTCGCCATCGTGCGCGCCGTGCGCCCCCTCGAAGCCGAGCGAGGGCCCGGCGGGCGGCGCGTCCTCCTCGTCGATCGGCGGCGCGTCCTCCTCTACCGGGACATCCTCGCCCTCCTCGGGCCAGGGCTCCTCGGACGCCTCGGCGTCCACGGGCAGGCTGAGCGCCTCGCTGGAGAGCCCGCCTTCCAGGCCCTCGAGCTGCGCGTCGTACAGGCGCAGGCGGCGGAGCGCGTCGTCTACCTCCTCGAGGCGGCGCTCGATGTCCTGAAGCTGCGCCTTGAGCGCGACGTTCTCGTCGAAGAGCGCGCGATAAGCCAGCCCACGCGGCAGCGTCGTCACCAGGAAGAGCAAGGCCACGAGGGCCAGCGCGCTCACGCCCGCGGCGATCATCCCCCAGCGCCGGAGCTCCGCGACCGTCACGCTGAGCTGCCGCACCGTCCCGCGCCCGCCGTCTGGCACCACCATGAACGTGTAACGACGCTCCGGTGGCCGGGCCGAGTCCATACTAGGGCACCTCGTCCACACGCGCGATGACGACGGTGATGTTGTCGTCTCCACCACGCTCGCAGGCCAGCTCGATCAGGCGCCGCGCCGCCTCCTGAGGGCTCGCGTCCAGCACCACCTCGCCGAGCTCGCCCGTCTCGATCAGGTTCGACAGCCCGTCCGAGCACATGACGAAGTGATCGCCGCGCCGCACCGCCCGCACCTGCACGTCGATCTCGACGTCCTCGGTGTAGCCGAGGGAGCGCGTGATGATGTTCTTCAGCTTGTGGCTGCGCGCCTGCTCCGGGGTCAGCAGCCCCGCCTTGATCTTCTCGTTGACCAGCGAGTGATCCTCGGTGAGCTGCTCGATGCGGCCCTCGCGGACGACGTAGGCGCGGCTGTCCCCGACGTGGCCGAGGAAGGCGTTCCCGCCGTCCATCATCAGCGCGATGCAGGTCGTGCCCATGCCGCGGTACTCGGTCTCTTCCTGCGCCTTCTCGTAGATGCGCTTGCCGGCCAGCCGCACGGCGTAGCGCAGCTTCTCCCGGATCATCTCGACCGGGCCGTCCTCCGGGTCGAAGGTGCCCATGTCCTCGGCGTGGATCTCGAAGTTCGTCAGCACCTCTTCGACGGTGTTCACCGCGATGGCCGACGCGAACTCCCCACCGGCGTGCCCGCCCATTCCGTCGCAGACGACGAAGAGACCAAGCTCGTCGTTGATCAGGTAATTGTCTTCGTTGTTGGTGCGCTTGACCCCAACGTCGGTCATTCCACAGGAGGTGATGCGCATGTTCCCGGGCTCCAGCGTCGCAGGGCGCTCCAAGGGACCGTAACGCCTGGACGGGATCGCTGTCTATGGCGCCTGCTCAGGGAGCGCCAACGCCAGCCTGCCGAAGTCCCCCAGGTCGAGCTCCGCGGGGCGCATCTTCGGGTCGAGCCCGGCGGCGGCGATGGCGCTCTCAGCCTCAAGGCCGTAGTGATCGACGAGCACCCGGCGCAGGGTCTTGCGCGGCGCGGAGAAGACCTGGCGGACCACCCGATCGAAGCGCGCGACGGGGGCGCCACCGGTCTCGGGGACGGGTCGCGGGGTCAGGACCGCGACGGCGGACTCGACCTTGGGCGGCGGGTGGAAGGCGCCGGGCGGCACGCGCAGTCCCAGGCGCAGCTCGGCGCGCGACTGGGCGAAGACCGAGAGCGAGCCGCGGTCCGAGGAGCCCTTCGGCGCGACCAGGCGCAGGATGACCTCGCGCTGGAGCATCACGACCAGGCGGCGGAAGGTGCCGGGCATCTCCAGCATGCGGATCAGGATGCGCGTACCGACGTTGTACGGCAGGTTCGCCGCGCAGATCCAGTCGCTCCCCGGCAGGAGGGCGCCGAGGTCCAGCGCCAGCGCGTCTCCTTGGACGAGGCGCAGGGCCCCGGATTCGACAGAATCGGCGAGCCGGTCGCGCAGATCGGCCTCCAGATCCCGATCGACCTCGATCGCCGTGAGCTGGGCCCCGGCGCCGAGCAGGGCCTCGGTCAGCACGCCGAGGCCAGGGCCGATCTCCAGCACGCGCGCGCCCGGGCTCAGGTCCGCGAGGCCGACGATGCGCTGGACGGTAGAGGGCGAGGCCAGGAAGTGCTGGCCGAAGCGCTTGCGGGCGCGCGTCTCCAGGCGAGCGAGGATCTGGGAGGGGTGGGTCAAGGGGTCCCCGGCGTCCAGCTCGCGCGGGCGCCCGTGCTCAGGCCGTGGCGCTCCCCGCGGAGCAGGCGCAGGCGGCCGGCGTTGGCGATCATCGCGCCATTGTCGGTGCAGCGCGCGCGGGGCGGCAGGAAGACCTCCAGCGGCAGGCCCTGCATCCGCTCCCGCAGGCGGCTGTTCGCCGCGACGCCACCGGAGAGGGCGAGGCGCGTGACCCCGCTCTGCCGCGAGGCCTCGAGCACGCGGGCGCAGAGCACCTCGCTGACCGCCTCCTGGAAGGCCGCCGCCACGTCCGCGTCCGAGGCCCGGTCGGCGCGGAGGAGGTGGCTGCGCACCGCCGTCTTCAGGCCGGAGAAGCTCCAGTTCAGCCCGCCGGGCGCGGGCCGCGGGAGGAGGAGCGCCGTCCGGCTCCCCGTCTGCGCGAGCCGGTCCACCGGCGGCCCCCCGGGGTAGCCCAGGCCGAGCATCCGCGCGACCTTGTCATAGGCCTCGCCCGCCGCGTCGTCTACCGTCTGGCCGAGCACCTCGTAGTCGCCCACGTCGCGCGCCAGGTAGAGCGTCGTGTGCCCCCCGCTCACCACCAGCGCGAGGAAGGGGAAGGCGGGCGCGGGATCCTCGAGCAGGGGCGAGAGCAGGTGCCCCTCCAGGTGGTTCACGCCGACGAAGGGCACGTTCCAGGCCGCCGCCGCCGCCCGCGCGAAGCAGAGCCCCACCAGCACCGCGCCGATCAGGCCCGGCCCCGCCGTCGCCGCCACCGCGTCCGGCCGCGCCAGCCCTGCCCGCTCGAGCGCCGCGCGCACCGTGGTGACGATGCGCTCCGCATGCGCCCGACCGGCGATCTCCGGGACGACCCCGCCATAGAGGGCATGGATCTCCTGCGTGTGGATCACGTCGGAGAGCACGCCGTCCGGCCCCACCACCGAGGCCGCGGTCTCGTCACAGCTCGTCTCGATCCCGAGCACGTTCATCGGCACAGCTTTCGCTCGTTGAAGCTCAGCGTGCAAGCGCGCGGGCCGCCTGCCAGCGATCCAGCGCCGGCAGCCACCAGGGCGCGAGGAGCAGCGGATAGATGGCCATCATGCCCCAGGAGAACATGCCGAGCTCCATCGTGAACGCGATCCCCAGGTGCATCCCCAACCCCGCCACCGCCCAGACCGGGGCCCAGCGTGTGTAGAGCAGCGGGGCCGAGCACTCGAGCAGGATCGTCCCCCAGCCCATCACGCGCAGGGGCCAGAACCAGGCCTGCGTGGCGACCGGATCGAGGTGCGCCGCGAGTGGATCGGTCATCACGCGGTAGAGCACGGGCGTCCCGCTGAGCGCCAGCCAGGCCGGCTGCGTCATGATCTTGGAGACGCCGGCCGACATGTAGACGACGACCAGGAGCGTACGGACGAGATCGGAGGTCCAGGCGCGCATCTGGAGCACGGCCGGGCCGCGGGCGAGGGACCAGCGACGGTGCGCGTCGCTGAACAGGAGCAGCAGCAGGACGTTGCGCAGCACGCGGTCGATGGCGCGATCCCCCGGCGGGTAGAGGTGACCGAGCTGCGCGTAGGCCAGCACGCCCAGCAAGGTCGCCGGCCGCGCCCCTACGCCGAACATCACGAGGATCGCGCAGACGACCGCGGTCAGCCAGGCCGCCCTCCCGGCCAGATCCACCGGGAGGAAGAGGTCGAGCACGTAGGCGTCGTCCATGACCTGCGAGATCCCGCCCGCCTCGAAGGGCCGGTAGAGCACGTCCAGGAGCCCCAGGCGCGCGGTGTGCAGGAGATCGAGCAGCACCGCCAGGCTCACCAGGATGCGCACCGCCGCCAGCGGCCGCGTGTCCTCGAGGCGGTTGGCCCGCGCCACCCACCCGCTCCAGAGGCGGATCACTTCATCACCGGCGTGAAGGAGGGGGCGCGCGCGACGATGCGGTGGCCGGTCTTCAACGTCGTCCCCGGGAAGGGGCCGCTCTGGGACCGCAGCTCGACCTCGCTCACGTTCGGGTCCTCGGCGCGGGCGCGGGCGACGATGTAGCGCGCGAGCCCGCGCCAGTTCGGTGAGTCCCGCTTCGTGGCGGTGCTCTCCACCACAGCGCGTACATGGCGGTTGCGGAGCTGCGGCGCGAGCCAGGCGTGCTCGGCGTCGGCCGTCCGAAACCGCAGCTTCCCATCGACGAAGATCTCGAGGATGACGAAGCGAGCCGGCCCGTCGCGGTAGAGGTTCCACTCCTGGCTGATGCGGAAGGGGCGCTGCAGCGGCGCGAGCAGCTTCACGATGGGCTCGCGGAGGGCCCGGTTGGCGCCGTCGATGGCGAAGGCGACGTGCGCCACCTCCCCCACCTCGCTGAGCAGCTCGGCGCGGGTGGAGGCCTGGTCGAGGCCGACGTCGGCCAGATAGTCCAGGCCCGGCGTGCCGAGGAGCCAGATGCAGGCGTGGACGACACCGGCCAGCGCCGCGCGATGTGCATCTCTCACGTGTCCCCCCCGGGACCAGAAAGGTCAGTCTGGCTTCGCCGCGCCCCCGTGATCCGCGTGGACCACCTTGGGCAGGTAGACCGCCGCGTCGAAGCGCCCTTCATCCTTTACGCCGTCATGGCATTCGACGCACGTGGTCGTCTCCCCGCCTCCCTTCATCGGCCCCTTGCCCGCCGCGCGGACGTGCTCCAAGCCCGGGCCGTGGCAGCTCTCGCACTGCACGCCCTTGAGCTCGCCGACGGCGCCGGGCGAGGAGGGGCCGCCGGGCTGGCCGACCCCCGTGGCGTGGCAGCCGTAACAGTCCCGGTCGAGCGCGCGATTCTCCGCTTCCAAGGTCGCCCAGGCGCTGGCGTGGGGCGTCTGGGACCACTGCGTGTAGGGGCCTGGGTGGCAGCCCTGGCAGGTCGAGGCGCCCACGAACGCGCGCGGCCCATCGTCCGCCGGCCCAAGCGGGAGC
>CAZKWG010000492.1:0-6314 GCA_964556105.1 uncultured Enterobacterales bacterium
GGCTGGAAGGTTCTGCACCCCCCCACCGCCCCCTTCGGGGGCGCCTCCCCCACGAGGGGGGAGGGGGCTGGTGGCGGGGCGTTCGCTGCTACCCCGTGCTACGATGATGGCATGGCGGCACTCCTCCTGCTCGCGCTCGGCCTCGGATGCGCCGGCACCGACAAGGACGCCGGGGACGCTGGCCTCGACCCCGGGCACACCGGGGACTCTGGCCTCGACCCCGGGGACACCGGGACCGGCTGGCCCGAGCCGACCTGCGAGGCCGTGACCTTCGACGACGGCGACCGCGACGACGCGACCACCGGCGGATACTCCGGGTACGAATACTGCTACAGCGGCGGATGGGGCGAGGGCTGGTATCGCCGCGACGAGGCCGTGGCCTGCGAGACCGCTGAAGACGCCTGGCATTCGGCCTGTGCGGTGACCGACGAGGACAACCCCTGCGCGGCAGACGCGGACTGCGCGCGCGGCATATGCGCGGCCGGCGACTTCGGCGACGAGTGTCTGTGCGTGCTCATCTGCGACGAGGACGCGGACTGCGAGGCCGATGAAGCCTGCCTGTGCCGACTCGACCGCGCCGAGGAGGGCTGGAGCACGTTCCCCGCGCGAAACGAGTGCGGCCCGGCCGAGTGCCGCACGAACGCCGACTGCCCGAGCGGCGAGTGCGCGCTGAGCCCGGACGTGTGCCAGAACGCCGACGGTCTGTTCTGCCGGACCGAGGACGACGCGTGTCGCGACGAAGGCGACTGCGAGGGAGCCACCCTCTGCGCCTTCAGCTCGGAGCGCGGGCGCTGGGAGTGCGTCGGGCAATTCGAGTGTGAGTGACGGCTGCGGCGTGATCGTCTTCCGCGGGCTGCTCTACCTGCTGCTGCGGCCGAAGGGTGATCGGGTGGACATGATTGATGGCTAGATAATCTAGCTATCGATCGCGAGCCTCGACACCACGAGTCGCCGACGCGCGCCGACGCAGCAGCGCCAGCAGCGCCAGCCCGAGCCCCGCCGCGCTCGCGCCCCCTGGAGCGCTGGCGCAGCCCGCCCGCGCAGCCTCCTCCTCCGCCCCCTCGACGGCCGGCGCTGCCTCCTCCGGCGCGCAGTCCTGCTCCTCGATCTCGGGTGGCTCCTCGAACACTCCGGTCTCGTGGAAGTCCTGGACGCCCTCGCTCCAGCTCAGAAAGTCCTCGGACGTCACGCCGGAGAAGTCCTCCACCGTGCCGAGGGCTACCCACAGCTTGCCCGACCAGCCCTCCGGGTCCCAGGCCACCAGCCAGGCCGGGCCGCCCTCGGGCAGCACCAGCTCCTCCTCCACCAGCATCCAGGAGCGGGTGCGCGTAAAGGGCTCGTAGAAGGCGTCGGGGTCCTGATCAGCGGTGTCGTAGACCACGCCGCCCACACCCTCGGGCACCGCGAAGGGCAGGTCCAAGGCAGGCAGACCGGGCGCCAGCACTGCCAGGCTGGGACGGTAGCCCGCCAGCCGGTCGATCTCCGGCACGCCGAGCTGAAAGCGGGCCGTGTAGCCGGCCTCGGCCTCGAATCGCATCCAGACCTCAGGGCCCTCGCAGGCCACGGGGTCGTAGAGCACGATGGAGATGTCCGGATCCTCGACCGCGAAGGCGGTCTCCGGGCTGGTGTGGCCCTCGCTGAAGTAGGGACGGTGCGCGAGGACGGGCAGGCTGAGGAGGAGCAGGGTGTGCATGCCTCTTGTATATACTATGTTCACCCTTTGCGCAATGTCTGGCCAGCCTTGTACACACCCTCCTCGGCGCGCGGCGAGCGCCTAAAAACTAGCACTGTTAGCCGACCCGCCGAAAGCGGTGGAGGACCTCCTCGCCCTCGCCGCCGACGATGTCCCAGAGCTTCTCCAGCCCCTTCGCCGTGCTGCTGCGCTTGTTCACCTCCCAGACCAGGCGACCGCTGAAGTCCGCCTGCCGGAAGGCGGCGTCGTCGCGCGCGACGGTGGCGATGAAGGGGATCTGCAGGTGCGACTCCGCGGTCTCGGGAAGGGAGTGCGCGAGATCCGCGTCCAGGCGGTTCATGACCAGGCGGATACGGCCCTCGGGGAGGTCCAGGCTGCGCAGGAGGCGGACCAGGCGCAGCGCGTCGCGCAGCGAGCCGACGTGGGGGTCGCACACCACGACGACGAGATCCGCGCGCAGGACCAGGCCGAGCATGGCCTCGTCGATGCGGTTTCCGCCGTCCACGAAGACGCGGTCGAAGGTCTGCGCGGCGACGTTGAGGATGTGGCGGACGTCCGAGGCGCGCGCCTCGACCAGGTTGTTCAGATCGAAGGGCTGGGCGAGCACGAACATGCCCGAGCTGTGCTCAATGAGGTTCTCGTTGAAGGAGGCGACGTCGAGGGCCGCGCCCAGCTCGAGCACCTCCTGCGCGGATCGCTCCACCCACAGGTCCAGCGCGCCGGCCACGCCGCCCCGGTGGAAGTCGAAGTCCAGCAGCGCCGTGCGTCCCGTGCGCGCCCGATACGCCGCCATGTGCATGGCGAGGGTGGTGGCGCCGCAGCCGCCCTTGGCGCCGATGACGGCGATGACCGCCCCACGCGAGAGGGGGGCGCCGGGGGAGGGTCCGCCCGCGGGCGGCGCGGCCTTCGAGGAGCCGTCTCCGATGACGAAGCGTGGCATCAGGTCCCCTTTGCGACCCGCCGCGGGCTACTTGGGAGCGCGGGCGGGGTGATGACGGTGGTGAGGAGCGCCTTGAACACGATGGCCAGGGTGACGTCGATCGCCGGAAGCTGGCGCCAGATCGGGCTTGTCTCGAGCATGGGAGGTGCCGCTCCTCGATGCCGTTCATTCCTATAACCCTGTCACCGAGGGCCGGTTATGGTGCGCGGCCGCGCAGCCACGGAGCGGATCGTGATGACTGAGCCCACGCCCCACGCGTCCACGGAGCGCGACAGCGCTCCCCCGTCCGTCGATCCGCTCGTGCAGGACAACGCCCGGACCCTCCAGGAGACGATCCTGCTGCTGGAGGCGCTGCCCGAGGCGGAGTACGCCGCGCCCTCCCGCCATGGATCGACCGTGGGCGCCCACTTTCGCCACGTCCTCGACCACTACCTCTGCCTGCTGGAGGGCCTGGAGAGCGGCCTCGTCTACTACGAGGGGCGGCGGCGGGACCCGCTGGTGGAGACCGATCGCGCCACCGCGATGACGATGGCCCGGGAGCTGGCCTGGAGGCTGGAGGCCCTGCCCGCGGCGACGCTGCAGCGCGCGCTGCGGGTGCGCTGCCTCGCGGGGGAGCTGGCCGACCGGCTGCACGGCGACCACGCGACCTCCGCCCCGCGCGAGCTCCACTTCGTGTTGTTGCACGCGGTTCACCACTACAGCATCATCGGCCTGGAGCTGAAGACGCGAGGCTACACGATCGACGCGGACTTTGGCCTCGCGCCCGCCACGCGCGCCTGGCGGCGGACCCAGAGCTAGGATGGATCGGCGACGGGCGCTGCTCCTGCTCTGGCTGGCGCTGCTGCTGGCCTCGAACGTCTTCCGGCTGAGCCGCCCGACGCCGCCGGTGCCCGACGGGCTCCAGTCCACAGAGCTGTCCGCGGTGGTCGGGCGGGAGCGCCTCGCCGAGCCCCTGCGCCTCAGCTGGGCGGAGCGGGCGGGCGAGCAGGCCGGAGCGCCGCTGGTGATCCTGATCCACGGCAGCCCGGGAGACCACACGGCGATGGTTGGCCTCGGGGAGGCCCTGCCCGACCGCTGGCGGCGGGTCGCGCCGGATCTTCCTGGCTTCGGCGCGTCCGAGCGCGCGGTGCCCGACTACTCCGTCCGCGCCAACGCCCAGGTCCTGCTGCAGCTGATGGACCACCTCGGCGCCGCGCGCGCCCACCTCGTCACCCACAGCCTGGGCGGCGGCGTCGCGCTGGAGATGGCCGACCAGGCCCCAGATCGTGTGGCCTCGATCACGCTCATCGCCGCCATCGGCGCCCAGGAGTACGAGCTGCTCGGCAGCTACGCCGTCAACCACGCCGTCCACGGCCTGCAGCTCGGCCTGATTCAGCTCGGGCTGTGGGGGCTGCCGCACTTCGGCGCGCTGGACGACGGGCCGCTCTCCCTGGCCTACGCCCGCAACTTCTATGACACCGATCAGCGGCCGCTGCGGCCGATCCTGGCGCGCTACGAGCAGCCCATGCTCATCCTGCACGGGGAGCGCGACTTCCTGGTGCCCGTGCAGGCCGCGCGCGAGCACGCCCGCATCGTGCCGCAGGCCGAGCTGATCATTGACGACAGCGATCACTTCGAGATCTTCCGCGACCCCGCCCCCATGGCGGCGACCCTGGACGGCTTCCTCTCCCGGGTGGAGGCGGGGACGGCGACGACGCGCGCGCAGGCCGACCCGGCGCGGATCGCCGCGGCGCAGCGACCCATCGACCCGAGCACCTTCCCGCGCGCCCAGGGCCCGACCCTGCTGGTGGTGGGCGGCCTCCTGGCGGCGGCGACGCTGGTGAGCGAAGACCTGACCTGTATCACGGCCGGGCTGATGGCCAGCCAGGGTCGAATCAGCCTGCTGGCGGCGACCATCGCCTGCTTTCTCGGCATCTTCATCGGCGATCTCGGCCTGCTGGCGGCGGGGCGCGCCTTCGGCCGCCCCCTGCTGCGCCTGCCCCCCTTCTCCTGGTGGGTGACCGAGGCCCAGGTCGATCGCGCCAGCGCCTGGTACACGCGCAACGGGCCCCAGGTCATCCTGATGAGCCGCTTCATGCCGGGGGCGCGCCTGCCGCTCTACGTGGCGGCGGGGATCCTGCGCACCTCGGCGCCGCGCTTCGCCCTCTGGTTCGCCCTGGCCGGCCTGCTGTGGACGCCGCTGCTGGTGGGCGGGGCGGCGCTGGTGGGCGAGCGCGCGCAGGCCCTGCTCGACCAGGCGCAGCTCGGGATCGAGCTGATCCTCGTCCTGGCGCTGGTCCTGGTGCTGACGCTGCGCACGCTGGTCCCGCTCTTGACCTGGCGGGGACGGCGGCTGGCGCTGGGCTGGTGGCGGCGCCAGACGCGCTGGGAGTTCTGGCCGATGTGGCGGGTCTATCCGCCGGTGATCCTGCACATCCTGCGCCTGATGGCTCAGCATCGCAGCGCCACCGTGTTCACCGCCTGCAACCCCGGCATCCCGCTGAGCGGCGTGGTGGGCGAGAGCAAGCAGGCCATCTACGCGGCCCTGGGCGGCGACCAGAACCCCCTCCTGCCGCGCACCCTCTTCCTGTCCGGCGCGCTGCCCCTCCCGCGCCGGGTGGAGGAGGCCCTGGCCTTCCGCGCGGCGCTGGACCGCTGGCCCGTGGTGCTCAAGCCCGACGCCGGCCAGCGCGGCCTGGGCGTGAAGATCGTGCGCTCAGACGCCGAGATCCGCGCCTACCTCGAGGCCACCGAGCGCGACACCCTGGCTCAAGAGCACCTGAGCGGGGTGGAGTACGGGCTCTTCTACGTGCGCCGCCCCGGCGAGGCGCAGGGCGCGCTCTTCTCGCTGACCGAGAAGCGGCCCCTGGACGTCACGGGCGACGGGCGCTCCACGCTCGAGGAGCTGATCCTCGCCGACGAGCGCGCCGTCTGCATGGCGCCCACCCACCTGCGCCGCCACGCCGACCGGCTGGGCGAGATCCCGGCGGCGGGCGAGCGGGTCCGCCTCGTGGAGATCGGCACCCACAGCCAGGGCTCGGTGTTCCTGGACGGCGAGGACGTGCGCACGCCGGCGCTGGAGGCGGCGGTGGACGCCGTCTGCCAGCGTTTTGCGGGCGGCTTCCACTTCGGCCGCTTCGACGTGCGCGCCGAGAGCGTGGACGCCCTGCGCGCGGGGCGCTTCAAGATCATCGAGCTCAACGGCGTGACCAGCGAGGCCGTCCACATCTACGACCCGAAGAATCCCCTGGGCTACGCGCTCTCGGTGCTCTGCGAGCAGTGGACGCTGGCCTTCGCGATCGGCGCCGCCAACGCCGCGGCGGGCGCCGCCGTGGCCTCCCCGGGCGAGATCGCGCGCGCCTGGTGGGCCTTCCGACGGGACGAACGCCGCACAAGGCGGAGCTGAGTCATGTGCACCCTCTCTCTGGTGACGAGGCCGGACGGCTTCCTGGTGGCGATGAACCGCGACGAGCACGTCCTGCGACCGCTCGGAGGCGTCGCGCGCCGCTACGAGGTGGGCGCGCACACCGTCGCCCACCCCACCGACAGCCTGGCGGGCGGCACCTGGTTCGGCGCGAGCAGCGCGGGCTTCGTGGCCGCCGTGCTGAACAATTACCAGGCGGAGGCCCCCTTCGCCCTGCGCCCGCGCAGCCGGCGCGACATCCCGCTGACCCTGCTCGCCGCGGACAGCGGGGCGGAGGC
>CAZKWG010000493.1:0-6307 GCA_964556105.1 uncultured Enterobacterales bacterium
TGACAGGCGCGCCATTCTTCATCGCCATGTCCATGATCTTGCAGATCTTCCGGGCGTAGGCGCCCGAGAGCGATCCACCGAAGACCGTGAAGTCCTGGGCGAAGACGTAGACCAGGCGACCGTCCACGCGGCCGTAGCCGGTGACGACGCCGTCCCCCAGCACCTTCTTCTGCTCCATGCCGAAGTCGTGGCAGGTGTGGGTGACGAAGCGGTCGAGCTCCCGGAAGCTGCCAGGGTCGAGCAGGGCGTCGATGCGCTCTCGCGCGCTCAGCTTGCCGCGCTCGTGCTGCTTCTGGATCGCGTCCGCGCCGCCGCCGAGCATCGCCTCGGCGTTCATCGCCTCGAGTTTGTCGAGCAGGCCCTTGTGGTCCATCCTGGCTCCCTCTCCCACTTGCCCGGGGCAGATACCCCGAGCGGCGCGCTGAGGCGAGCCCCCGCGCAGGGACAGGTTGAGGTTGTGCCTGCGCCCAGGTACATCTCTACGAGAGTCCCCTTCGAGGAGTACGCATGCCACGCCGAGCCCTCTCTGTCCTGCTGCTGCTGCTGGTCGGCTGCAAGCCCGATCCCTCCACGGACAAGACCGGCGAGACCGGGGATACCGGCGACACCGGCGGCGAGGAGACGGGCGAGCCGATCGCCACCGGCTGCATCACCGTGGACGGCGGAGGCGGCTACGCGAACATCGCCGACGCCATCGCCCTGGCCAGCGAGGGCTCCGTCGTCTCGCTCTGCGCGGGGAGCTGGAGCGAGACGGTGGTGATCGACAAGGGGCTGACGCTGGAGGGCCCCGGCCTCGACGAGGCCACCCTGGTCGCGCCCACCAACGAGCCGGCCATCGAGATCGCCGCCAATGGGGTCACCATCCGCGGGGTCGCCCTGGAGAGCACGCGCAGCGGCGTCGCCATCACCGGCTTCTCCGACACGCGCCTGGTGGCCGTGGGCTTCCTGGCCGTGGACAACTACGGGGTCGAGGCGAAGGACGCCGAGAACCTGAGCATCGAGGGCAGCACGTTCAACGCCACGGCCTACGGCGGCGTGCTGATGGACGGCGGCAGCGCGACCATCGTGGACTCCACCTTCAACGACAACGTGGGCTTCGCGATCAAGGGCATCGAAGGCGCCGAGCTGACGATCTCCAACAACACGATCACCGGCACCGCGCCCACCGACCCGGAGAGCGTCGAAGACGGCCACGGGATCTGGCTCATCGGCAGCGAGGGCGCGCTCTCGGCGAACGTGCTCACCGACAACGCCTTCGTCGGGATCTACGCCGATGGCAGCCCGCTCACCCTCTCCGGAGACAGCGTCTCGGGCTCGCTCTACGGCGTCGCCCACATCCTGGACGACCTCTCCGTTGACGCCGTCACCCTGAACAACAACTACTTCTACGGGCTCTTCGCCATCTCCGAGACCGGCATCGACGTGAGCGACACCACGGTCAACGGCGACCTTGACGCCGTGATCGACGTGGACACGGCCGACTGGGGCGATGAGGACGTGGGCTATCTGGGCGTGGGGCTCTACCTCGTCGCGCCCACGGTGAACCTCAGCCAGAGCACGGTCACCGGCTACAACAACGCGGGCCTGCTCATCGGCGCCTACGACGACGGCTGCGTGGCGACGGTCGAGGACGTGACCCTCTCCGGCAACGGGCGCATCGGCATGTACGTGCTGCCCGCGGATCTCGTCGCCACGAACGTCACGATCCAGGATCTGATCGAGGTGGAGGACGCCGGGGACGAGCAGTGCTACTCCGTGGGCACGAACGCCGCCGCCACCCTCATTCAGAGCTCGGTGATCTGGAGCGGCGGCTCGGTGGCGAACAACGACGGCTACGGGATCGCCTCGCTCTACTCCTCGCTGGAGCTGAGCGGGACGACGCTCACGGGCAACGCCTGCGGCGGGGCGATGAACTACGGCGGGGCGATGGTCGCCGAGG
Source organism: uncultured Enterobacterales bacterium (assembly GCA_964556105.1). Lineage (GTDB taxonomy): Bacteria > Myxococcota_A > UBA796 > UBA796 > CAZKWG01 > CAZKWG01. The sequence goes on from CAZKWG010000493.1 coordinate 1,940, forward strand.
GCAACACGGTGTCCAACAGCGGCGGCGGCTCCTTCGAGGGCGGCCTGATCTCGTATGAGGGCTCGAGCGCGACGATCCTGGACAACACCTTCGTGGACAACCAGACCTGGTCCACCACCTACGACTACGAGTACGAGGACAGCTCAGGCAACGTCTACCACTACCTCCAGTATGGGTACGTCGGATCGGATATCCAGATCTTTTATGGTGGCACCAACACCATCCAGGAGAACGACTTCACGACGGGGACGGACAGCCTCTACTTTTATGACGCGGACGTAGACGTAGAGGACAACCACTGGCAGGACTACCGCGGCGTCATCTTGCAGACGGGCTCGTCGGCGGGGTCCACGGTGACCTTCTCCGACGCCATGATCGACGGCTACCACAGCTACGGCGCCTACTGCAGCCAGGCCACGCTGGACGTCTCCGACGTCAGCTTCGTCAACGGCGGCAGCTACTACTACGAGTTTTATGCGTACCTCAACGACGAGGACTACTACAGCTACACGACCGAGTACGCCAACCAGACCCTGTACGGCTACAACTGCACGATGGTGGCCGAGGACGTCAGCATCAGCGCCACGGACGGCGGCGTGCTCACCGGCAACGGCGGGACCTACGAGATCACCGGCCTGAACGCGGAGAACGTGGGCAACGCCGGCTCCACCGGCTCGGACACGATCTACTTCGCCTCCTACTCCTACTATTACTACGACACCAGCGCAGGCTCGGAGTACACCTCGTTCTACGAGGTCGAGGCCTGGCTGACGGACGTGGAGATCATCGACATCGTCGCCGGCAACGGCCTGACGGTCAACGAGTCCATCTACGAGTATTACGGGGACGGCGCGGAGGATCCCGAGACGCTGCTGCACGTCGATGGGCTGACCCTCGCCGGCGTGGCCGACAGCGCCATCCGGCTGGAGAGCACGACCACGACGACGGGCCCCACGGCGGACCTGAGCGGCGTGAGCATCGCCGGCGCGGACGACGGGATCTACGCGTCCTACGCCTCCTTGACGCTGGACGGCGTGGAGATCACCGAGGTCGCGGGCGAGGGCGTCGAGCTGTCCGAGAGCGCCATGACGGGCAGCGGGCTCATGGTCTCGGGGGCGGGCTCGGACGCGCTCATCGCGTCGGGCGGCAGCCTGACCCTGAGCGAGAGCGAGCTGTCGGACAGCGCGGGCTCGGGCATGGTGCTGTCCAGCCTGACGGCGGACATCACCGGCAACCTCGCGACCGGCAACCTGGGCTATGGGATGGAGTGCAGCGAGGTGACCTTCACCGCCTGCGGCAACACGCTCTCCGGCAACGACCTGGGGGCGCAGTCCGGCTGCGACGCGAGCTGCGAGATCAGCGCGGAGGAGTGAGCGGCGCCGGGAGCGGCTCGGCGGCGGGGATCTCGGTCTCCAGCAGCACCTGCCCGGCGCGCACGATCTCTACGCGGGCCGCGCCGGGCAGGCGGTGCAGCTCGCCCTGCGCCACGGTCTGACCCGCGCGCCGCAGCTCCAGGACGACGGGGCTCGGGTCCTGCGCGCCGTCCGCGCCCCGCACCTGCGCCTTCGCGCCCACGGAGAGGAGCACCAGCACGCCCTGCCCCTCGCGCCCAGCCCAGGGGGCCTCGTGGCCGGCGAAGAGGGCCTCGACCGAGCGCACCGTGCCCGCCTCGTCGGGCGCGCCGCGGACCTGGCGACCGGGCAGGGCGAGCACGTCCACCGTCAGACGCTCCGTCACCGCCGACGCGCCCCCGGCGGCGACCAGCCAGGGCCCCAGCGTGATCTGCCCCGGGGCCAGCGTCCTGTAGGTCACGGTCAGCATGCGCGCCGTGCGCTTGCCGCCGGAGGGCAGCAGGTCCTCGACGGTGCGCGTGTGGCGGAGCGAGGCGCCTGGCGCGCCCAGATCGGAGATCGAGAGCAGGGCGCCGGTCTGCGAGACCACCTGCAGCTCCACGCTCGCGTCCTCCCCGAGCAGGACGGGCCCCTCCTCGCCGCGCACCAGGACGTCGACGCTGGGGGGCGGCGCGAGGCTCGCCGTCGCAGGATCCGCCGCGACGGCGGCGAAGTCGGGGTCCTGCCCCACGTCGAGCGGGTCCGCCCCGCCCCCCGCGTAGAGGATGCGCAGATCCTCGGCCGCGCGCTCGACCTCGCCGCGACGGGCTCGCAGGGCGGCCCGGTTGTAGCGCAGCGCGGCGTCTCCCGGGAAGCGCGCCAGGGCCGCGTCGAGCAGGGTGAGCGCGCCCTCTTCGTCTCCCGCGCGGTCGAGGGCCAGGGCCTGCCAGGCCAGGGCGGTGGCGCTCTGCGGATCGAGCTCCGCGAGCCGCGCGAAGCGCTCGGCCGCCTGCGCCGGCTCGCCCTGGGCCATGAGCGCCTTGCCCTCGTCCCAGACCTCGAGCGCGCGCTGGTAGCGGGTCAGCTCGGGATCACCGCAGGCGCCGAGCAGCAGCGCCAGGATCAGCATCGCAGACCTACGATTCCTGCCTGGCGCCCCGCCTGCGCGCCGTCTCGCCGGTGGCTGTGCAGGCCCGGGTTGCTCAACGTGCAGAGGTTGATCACGTCCACGGCGGGGACCCCCGCCTGGGCGAGCTGCCAGGCCGCCGCGGCGCGCAGATCGACGTGGGCGCGACGGGGTCCTGCCCGGACGAAGACCTCGCGCGGGATCCCCGACGCGGCGAGGCCATCGATGACCTCCTCGCCGACCTCGTAGGCCTCGGGCGAGATGCAGGGCCCCACGGCCGCCGCCAGCGGCTCCCCCAGCGCGCCGACGCCGGCGCCGATGATGTTCAGCGCCAGCCCGCGCCAGCCCGCATGAATGGCGGCGACGCCGCGCGCGCCGACGACGAGGACGGGGACGCAGTCGGCGATCCGCACGGCCACGAGCAGGCCCGGGGTGGCGCTGACCAGCGCGTCGGCCTCGCCGGCGAGCCCGGCGCGATCCACCTCCAGCACGACCCGCCCATGCACCTGGCTGGCCAGCGCCACGCCCGCCTCGGGGACGCCCAGCGCGCCTCGAAGGCGCTCCCAGCTGCGCTCTGGCGCGCCGCGCCCGAGATCCTCGGCGCCCGGCGTGACCGCGGTGGTGAAGCCGTGAACCACAGCGGGGAAGCGGGCGAGCAGTGACGAGAAGAGGAGCATGGGAGAGAAGCTGCCCCGGGGCGCGGCGACGGTCAACCCCGAGACGCCGCGGCGTCGCCGAGCCGAAGGGCCGCGGAGGAGGCTTGACAATGAGGAAGGCACGATTCTACCCTGCGTGCAGGACAAGTCCATGCCCCATCTTCTGCTGCTCCTCCTCACCGGCTGCTCGAGCAACGAGACCGGCGAGGTCTTCGACTACACCCTGACGCTCACCCCCGTCACGGCCCCCAATCAGAGCCCCTTCGATGGGCTGGTCCGCCTGGACCTCGTCATCGAGCCCGAGGTGGGCGAGAGTCAGACGGTCTCCCTGGACGCCGAGCAGCTCGAAGCCAGCGGCAACCCGCAGTTCACCGGGCTCGGCGCCCTGGAGAACGCGACGCTGGCCATCGAGGGCTACGACGACAGCCGGATGTACTCGTTCGGGCGCTCTGACCCGATCTCGCTCGAGCAGGGCGAGGCCGAGGTCCGCGTGCTGGTCAGCGAGACGGATCGCTTCGCCTGGTTCAACAGCCTGGACACGGCGAGCTTCGCCGGCGCGATGGCCTCGGACGGTCAGGGCCGCTTCGTGCTCTTCGGCGGAAACACGGGCGGCGTGAGCCCGACCACCGAAGAGGACGTCGTGGACACGGTCTGGGCCGTGGACGTGGCGCCGCCCGGCGAGGCGTTCACGCTGATCGAGGTGGGCTCCATGCCCGCGCGAGACGACGGCGAGAGCCTGCGCATGGCCCACACGGCCACCCTGCTGAGCGGCGAGGAGAACGCCGGCCTGATCTTCGTGGCGGCCGGCAACACGGCCTACTTCCAGAGCCAGACCGCGCTGGCCGACGCCTTCATCTGGGACCCCGTGGCCCAGGAGACGGTCTCGCAGATCCCGCTGATCCGCAAACGCTTCTTCCATCAGGCCGTCGAGAACCAGGCGGGGCACGTCCTGCTCTTCGGCGGGATGGCCTACGCCCGCGCCGGCGCGATCGGCATCGAGACCTCCATCGAGATCGTGGACCCCAGCACCGGCGACTCCGAGCTGGCCATCGGCAACACCCAGGCCGGCTACCTCTGGCCCGCCGTGGCGAGCATCGGCGCCTCCGGTGTCCTGTTCTGCGGCGGCGTCGCCGACCAGGCCTCCGGCTTGACCGGGACCGCCGCCTGCGACCTGGTGAGCAATTCGGGCGAGATTCAGGGCGGCTACGTCGCGCTGGAGGAGCCGCTGATGAACGCCTCGCTCGTGCAGCTCGGC
>CAZKWG010000494.1:0-6305 GCA_964556105.1 uncultured Enterobacterales bacterium
GGGGCCCCCTTCGCCCCGCCCCGAGCCTCCTCCCCCCTCCGTGGGGGAGGAGCCCCCGCAGGGGGCGGTGGGGGGGCGGGAGCCTTCCAGCCGCTCCGTCCCCGCCACCGCCGCGCCTTGCGCGTTCTCGGTTAGCCTCACCCCATGTCACCTGCGCGTCGTCGTTGGCTCGCGCTGCTCGTCGGGCTGCTGCTCTGGGCGGCGATGCCTGCCTGGACGCCGCCCCGCGGAGGCCTCGCGCCCATCCATGAGCTCGAGCGTGTGCAGGTGCGCGACGCCGAACAGCAGATCCTCCTGCGCGGCGCCGACCGGCGCGCCCCGGTCCTGCTCTTCCTCCACGGCGGCCCTGGCGTCCCCGTCCCCTTCCTGGCGCCCCTGCTTCACGCGGACTTGGAGAAGCGGCTCGTCGTCGTCCACTGGGATCAGCCGGGCGCAGGCCGCTCCTGCGACGTGGCTCCGCGGCCCACGGAGCTCGCCCAGCTCCGCGCCGACGCCCTGGTCATCATCGACCACCTGCGGGCGCGTTTCCAGGTGGATCGCGTGCTGCTCGCCGGCGCGTCCTTCGGCAGCCTCGTCGGCCTCCCGCTGGCCGCGGAGCACCCCGAGCGCGTCTCGGGCTGGATCGGCGAGAGCCAGGTGGTCAACGTCCCCGCTGCCGAGCATGTCGCGCTGGAGGTCGCCCGCCAGGAAGCGGCGCTGCGCCAGGACGCGGAGGCCATCGCCACGCTCGCGGCCCTGGACGCGCCTCTCGACGATCCTCGTGACGTCGGGCGCCTGCGTCGGGAGCTGAACCGCGGCGGGCACCTCGTCCACCGACCCTGGGCGCTGTTGCGGTTTCTCCCGCGGCTCCTCTTCGGGCCTGAGCACACCGTCCCCGACCGCCTGCGCTACCCCGGCTGTCTGGTGGAGAGCGCGGCGGCCCTCGCCTCCTCCGTGCGCGCCGAGGCCCTCGACCAGACCGTCCAGCAGCTCTCCGTGCCCGCCCTCTTCGTGCACGGTCGCCACGATCTCGTCGCCCCGCTGGCGCTGGTGGAGCCGATGGCCGCGCGGCTCGGGGCCTCGCTGGTCGTCCTGGAAGCCGGGCATCTGCCCTCCATCGAGCAGCCGGACGCCTTCGCCGCGGCGGTGCTGGGTTGGGTGGACGGGCTGGCGAACCCACCGACCATGCCGGACATCCGCGAGGACGCTACGCTCCCCCGATGAAGCGCCTCCTCGCCCTCGCCCTCGCCCTCGCCTGCACGCCCTCGAAGCCCGCCCCGCACACGGGCCAGCCCGCCGAGAGCGCGGCGCCCGAGGACAGCGCCGCCCCGACGCCGGAGACCGCCGACAGCGCGCCCGAGCAGGTCCCCGGCGTGGACGTGGACGACGAGGGCTGCAACGTGCTCTACGCCCAGGACCGGCTGCCCGTCTTCGAGCTGACCATCACCGAAGAGGAGTGGCTCGGCTTGAAGGCCGACTATGCGTCCGGCGTCGAGCAGTACCACCCGACGGTGTTCACCTACTGGAGCCCGGCGGGCGAGGCGCTGACCGTCACCGACGCCGCGGTGCGCCTGCGCGGCAACCCCGGCTTCTCGTGGATCACCGAGAAGATGCAGTTCGGCGTCGCCTTCAACGAGAGCGATCCCGACGGCCGCTTTCTCGGGCTGCGCCACCTCTCCCTGGACGCCGTCTGGTACGAGCCCTCGCTGCTGCGCGATCGCGTCGCCTACGCCTGGCTGCGCCACATCGGCGTCCCCGCCCCTTGCGCCAACAACGCCGAGCTGTGGGTGAACGGCGAATACTACGGTCTGTACAAGAACATCGAGTATCCCGACCGCGAGTGGGTGGAGCGCGTGTATGGCGACGACGACGCGACGGGCGTGCTGTGGAAGTATGGCTCAGAGGCCACGGTCAACGCCGAGGACGCCGACCCCGCCACCATGAGCGCCTTCTGGAGCAACACCAGCGTCGCCTGGCAGGAGGCCAACACCGACCTGCAGGCCAACATCGAGGAGTGGGCCGCCGAGGCCGTGCTGCCTCAGAACGACGGCTACTGGTGCTGCAACCACAACTTCTACTTGTATGAGCACCCCACGCGCGGCGTCCTCTTCGTGCCCTGGGACCTGGACTTTGCCTTCGACGACACACCCTACTTCGCCAATCCCTACACCTTCTACCGAGACTCCACCTACCAGCCTCACTTCGACGCCGTCACGGCCGACCCGGTCTGGGGTCCACGCTTCGTCGCCGCCATGCGCGCGGCCGTGGACGCCTACGATCCCGATCTGCTCGCCGAGTGGACGGAGACCTGGAGCGCGCAGATCGCCGACAGCGTCGCCCGCGAGCCCCACGCCACCCACAGCCCACAGGCGCAGGCCGACGCCGCCGCGCGCCTCGCCGAGTACGTCTACAACCGGCGCGGCTGGCTGGAGGCCTGGGTGCGCTGCGAGGAGGGCGCCGAGGACGGCGACAGCGACGGCTTCGGCCCCTGCGAGGAGTGCGACGACCAGGACTTCACCATCTTCCCCGGCGCGCCCGAGACCTGTAACGGGCGCGACGACGACTGCGATGGCCTGGTGGACGACGCTGCAGACTGCGACACCTGCGACGCCTACAGCTTCGAAGACTCCCGCTTCCTGCTCTGCACGACGCCGCGCACCTGGGAGGAGGCGCAGGCGGTCTGTGTTGCGGAGGGTGGCAGCCTGGGCTTCCCGATGAACACAGGAGACTGGTATGTCTACTGGATTCACACCTACTGGCAGGAGCTGGCCTGGACCGGCCGCTACTGGTGGTGGGTCGGCGCCACCGATGGGGCCACCGAGGGGAGCTGGCTGACCCCGGAGGGGGAGAGCGCCGCTCCCTGGGCGAGCTGGATCTCCGGCGCCCCCGGCGGCGGGACAACAGAGAACTGCGCCGCCGCCAGCCCCAACTACTGGGGCTGGGACGACCGGCTCTGCGTCGAAGAGCTGCCCTTCGTCTGCCGCCTGCCCTGAGTCGGCGGCGGGCCGACGCGCTCAACGTTTGTTGATCAGCACCTTCTTGCTGACCACCGCCTCGCGGATGGTGGCCGCTGCGGTGGCGCTCACCTGGGCCTTCAGCGACTCGGCGGTGGACTCGGGGTTCGGGTGGATGTCCGTGCCGTCGATAGGCCCGATGGCGCCATCGACCGGCGTGACGCGGATCCCGCCGCTCGTGAGCCTGCAATCGCAGGGGGTGAGGCCGTGAACAGGACAGGGGATCTTGGCCAGCGTGGGCATGGGCGCTCCATGAGGTTCTGGGGGATGGGTCGCGTCTCGACCCTAACATAGGGCGCGGCGACCCCCGTAGAGGCTCACATCACCTTGTCCCCAGATCCTGTGCGCTGCGACCGCGCCAGCCGGAGGCCCAGGATCCCCCAGACGCCGTTGGCGAGCTGAAATTTACGCACATCCAGGCGGCAGAACCACGCGGCGTGCTGATAGGAGCCACCGCGCATCACGCGCCGCGGATTGTCCCCCACGGCCAGCGCGGGGCGCACCCGCTCCTCTTCTACGGGGGTGCCCGCCGGGAAGGCGTCGGCGCACCAGCAGAGCACGTTCCCCGCCACGTCCAACACCCCATACGGGCTCTGATCCAGCGGGTAGCTCCCCACCGCGAACGGCCCAGCTCCGGCGTGCCGGCTCTCGCGACTGTGGCACCAGTCCGGGTCGAAGTGGCCTCCCCATGGGTAGATCCGGCCGTCCACGCCGCGCGCGGCCTTCTCCCACTCCAGCTCCGCCGGCAGGCGCCAGGGCAGACCGTCCCGCGCCGCGCGCCAGGCGGCGTAGGCCAGCGCGTCGTCCCAGCTCACGTGGACGACCGGCTGATCCGGGCGCCAGACGTGGCCCTCGGCGTCTACGCCCAGCCTGAACCGGCCCTCCGCGTCGCGGCTCCACATCGGACGGCCCTGCTCCCCAGGGCGGGTGGAGGGCGCGCGCGGGGCGCGGCGGAGCGCCTCCTCCTCCTGCCCCTGATCCAGCAGCGCGTCCAGCCAACACATCCACTCCTGGTTGGTGATGGGGGTGCGGCTCAGGGTGAAGCCGTCGGCCCAGAGGCGGCGCCAGGGCAGCGGGTGGGGCAGGGCCTCCAGCTCGCCGCCGCACCAGAAGGGGCCGGGCGGGACGTAGATCTCGTCGGGGCCCAGCGCGCCGGGGCCCTCGGCGGGGGGCAGCGGGATGGCCAGCGGCGCGGTCTCGCCAGGGGGCACGCCGTCCCAGCGCTCCTCGCGGCGCAGGTGGACGGGGTAGCGGACCAGGGCGCGGCCCGGCGCGCGCAGCTCGAGCAGGTAGGAGCCCGCGCGCAGCGGCAGGTCGAGGAGCGGCGTAGGACCAGGGGACGGCTGCGGGACGAGCTGAAGCCGGCGCTGGCGCTCCTCGTAGCGGAAGAGGCTCACCTCCGCCCCGGGTGGATCGGTGAGCAGGGTGAGGCTGGCCTGCTCGGACAGGTAGGCCGCGTAGCGTCGGGAGCCATGCCGGCGCAGCGAGGCCTCCAGGCGGCGGGCCCCGAGCCGATCGCCCCGCGCCTCCGCCGCCGCGTGCAGCGCGCGCTCGCGATCGGCCAGCGCGTCCAGGGCCTGAGGGAGCGTGGGGACCAGCTGCAGCGCGCTCTCCAGGCGCTGTGTGGCGCTCACGTCGGCCGTGTCCGCCTCGAGCTCGAGGCGGCTCGCCTCATCGTCCAGCTCCCAGGCGCGCGCCCGATCCTCGGCGGTGGCCGTGGGGGGGAGCGCGTCCAGGGTCGCCTTCGCGTTCGCCCGCAGCGCGCCCGCCTTCCCGAGGAGGGAGGCCCGCTCCGTGGCCAGCGCGTCGGCCTCGGCGACCAGGGCCAGCGCCTGCTCCCGACGGCGCGCCCCGTCCAGGAAGTCTCCCAGCGCCTCGGCCAGCGCGCCCGCGTGGGCGGGGCGGGCGGCGGGATCGGCGCGCATGGCCGCCTCGCAGATCGCGCGGAGCTCCGGCGCGACCCGCGCGTCCTCGGGGAGGCTGGCCACCTCGCGACGCCGCAGGGCCGCCAGGGTCGCCACCGCCGGGAGCCCGGCGAAGGGGCGATGGCCGACGATCAGGTGGAAGAGCGTGGCGCCCAGGCCGAAGACGTCGGAGCGCGCGCTGGTCGGCTCCCCCCGCGCCTGCTCGGGCGCCATGTAGCCGGGCGTGCCGGCGATGAGCGGCTGCGCGTCGTCGTCGTCCAGGCGCGCCAGCCCCCAGTCCAGGACCAGCACCTCGCCGAAGGCCCCCACCATGATGTTCTGCGGCTTCAAGTCCAGGTGGAGGAGGCCGCGCGCGTGGGCGTTAGCCACGGCCTCGCAGGCGCGACGGAAGAAGGCGAGCAGGCGGGTCAGCGCGCCCTCCTCGTCGTCCGCGTGCGCGTCCTCGATGAGCTGCTCCAGCGTGCGGCCCTGGACCACCTTCATCGTGAAGAAGGGGCGTCCATCCTCGAGCTGTCCCAGGTCATGGATGGGCACGACGCCGGGATGCTCCACCATGGCCGTGCGGCGGGCCTCCTGCCGGAAGCGCTCCAGATCCGGGTCGCTGAGCAGGCGCCCCGCCATGATGACCTTGAGCGCCACCTCGCGGTCCAGCGCCCTGTCCAGCGCCCGGTAGACCTGCCCCATCCCGCCCTGGCCCAGCAGCCCGCGGATCTGGTAGCGCCCCGCCACCACCGTCCCCTCGGCCAGCGCCCCTGGCAGCCGCGGGGCGGGCTCGAGCCCGGGGCCTGGCAGCTCCCAGGTCTGATCGGTGGGCAGGATCGGTCGCGAGGTCCGGGACAATCCACCCTCCAAGGCCCGGCGCTGGGTGAGGGCTCGCGCGGAGGGCTCTCGCCGGCTATTAACCGAGCGCAGCCTAGGAGGTCGCATCAGCGTCGTCGTGATCCGCCTGGACAGCCAAGGGACCGCGGTCCGCGTTCAGGTGGGGCCGCCCGAGCAGCGACCCTACGAGGCCAAGCTGCCGCAAGGGGCTTTGGACGCCTGTATCGGCGAGGTCGCCGGCCTGCTGCGGGCAGGCGCTGGACTGGCCGTGCCGGGGCGGGACGCGGCGCGCACGCGGGCCGAGGAGGCGGCGGGGCGCGCGCTGGGAGCGCTGCTCGGGCAGGCGCCGGGTGTGCGCGAGCGGCTGCTCTACCTGCTCGGCGAGCTGCGCGGTCGAGGGGAGGCGGCGGTGCTGGTGTTGGACTGCGCCGACGAGGGCGCGCGCGGCCTGCCCTGGGAGCTCCTCGCCCTGGAGCATGCGCCGCTGGAGGCGCTCGGCGAGGCGGTGGTCGCCCGCCTGGTCGCCGGTCCCCGTCCGCAGCCGGTGCGCTGGATCGGGCAGCCGCGC
>CAZKWG010000495.1:0-2906 GCA_964556105.1 uncultured Enterobacterales bacterium
TGGTGGATCTCGCGCCGGATCTCCATGCCCACGACGAAGAAGAAGATCGCCATCAGGCCGTCGTTGACGTACCAGGCCAGCGAGCGGGCGAAGGACCAGGGCCCGAGGCGAAGGCCCAGCGGCGTCTCCCAGAGCTGGGTATAGCTGGCCGCCCAGGGCGAGTTCGCCCAGATCATCGCCACGGCGGCGGCGATGAGCAGGACGACGCCGCTGGAGGCCTCGACGTGCAGGAAGCGCTCCAGCGGGCGGGTCGCCAGCCGCGCCAGCTTCAGCATCGGCTCCCAGGCTTCCGGGGGCGACGAGGGGAGGGGAGGGGTCGCCTCTGGCTTCTGGGGCGTGGCGGCCATGGTCTCGACCTCGACTCTGGCGTTGGTGCGAAGAAGACGGGAGCGCCCGAGAACCGAACAGGAGACGCTCGCGCAATGAAGTGCTCGTCACGGCGCGCTCGGGCGCTCACCATGCTCCGTCACCAAGCAAGCGCCATGCCATGCCAGACGCTCCTCCGAGGCCCTGATCGACGCGCCGGTGTAGCGTTTCTCCACACCTGTCGCGAAACGCTACGGGGCAGGAGGGGACAGGAGGAGCGCGCCCGTGGTCTCACCCGAACGGATGTGGAGGAGGTAGAAAGGAGCCACGGACGCGCCCAGCGGCACACCGATGCAAAGACCGGACCAGGCACGACATATGCAAGTCTCTCCATGAACTCCGCAGGACGTCGATGAAATTCGCCACCAAGCTGATCGCGGCCCTCTGGTCCGGCATGTGCCTGATCTACGCCGCCAACGCCTGGGATCGCTTCCGCCGCGAGGCCAGCGCATTCGAGTCGGACATGATGCGCGACCACGAGGTCATGGGCCGCGGCCTGGGCGCCGCCGTCGCGGAGGTGTGGGAGCGCGAGGGGCCAGAGCGCGCCCTGGAGCTGGTCGAGCGCGCCAACCAGCGCGAGAGCCAGATCCTCATCCGCTGGGTAGATCCGGGCTCCGCCGATCCAGACGCGCCGCGCCCGACGGCGCCCGCCTCGGCCCTCGCCGGGGTCGCCGAGGGCGACTTCGCCGGCTGGGTGGATCGTTCCGGCGACGGCCGCCTGTTCACCTACGTGCCCTTGCGCGGCGACGACCGCTGGATCGGCGCCATCGAGCTGTCCGAGTCGCTGGCCGCCGAGCGCGCCTACCTGCGCGGCAGCGTCAACCGCATGATGCTCACCTTCAGCCTGCTGACGCTGACCTCCGGCGGCGTCGTGCTGGTCGTCGGCATCTACTTCGTGGCCCGCCCCATCCGGGCGCTCGTGGACAAGGCCCGGCGGGTGGGGGCAGGGGACTTCGAGGGGCCGCTCGTGCTGAGACAGCGGGACGAGCTCGGCCAGCTCGCGGACGAGATGAACGCCATGAGCGACCGACTCGCCGAGGCGCGCCGAGCCTTGAACGCCGAGATGGCGGCGCGCCTGGAGGTGATCGAGCAGCTCCGGCACGGCGAGCGCCTCATGACCGTGGGCAAGCTGGCCAGCGGCATCGCGCACGAGCTGGGCACGCCGCTGAACATCATCAGCCAGCGCGCGCGGATGATCGCGACGGGCGAGGTCGAGGGCGCGGACGCGCGCGACTCCGCCGCTGCCGTGGCCGAGTACGCCGAGCGGATCACCCGGATCATCCGGCAGTTGTTGGCGTTCGCGCGCAGCCGCTCCCCCGAGCTCAGCCCGGTGGACATGCGCTGGCTGGCCGAGAACACGCTCTCCATGCTGGCGCCCCTGGCCCGCAAGCATCAGGTCCACTTCTCGGTCGAAGGCGACGCTGGTCCCGTCTCGGCCCTGGTGGACCTGGTCCAGGTTCAGCAGGTGCTCGCCAACCTGGCCCTCAACGGCATCCAGGCGATGGCGCAGGGCGGCCAGCTCGCGATTCGCGTCCGGCGCGTCGAGCGAGAGCCCCCCGCGGACGTGGGCGGCGATGTCCGCCGCTGGATCGCCGTCTCCGTGCGCGACGACGGCTGCGGCATCGCGCCGGAGCAGCTGCCTCGCGTCTTCGACCCCTTCTTCACGACCAAGCCCGTCGGCGAGGGCACGGGCCTGGGGCTCAGCGTCGCCTGGGGCATCGTGCGCGAGCACCACGGCTGGATCTCCGTCGAGAGCCAGCCCGAGGCTGGCGCCACCTTCACCGTCTTCCTCCCGGAGGCGATCGCATGAGCCGCGGCCAGATCCTCCTCATCGACGATGATCGCGGCATGGTCCGCATGCTGGTCGAGGCCCTCGGGCGCCGCGGCTTCCGCGTCACGGGCGCTTTTGGCGCCGCCGAGGGCCTGGACGCGCTGGAGAGCGCGAGCCCCGACGTGGTGGTCACCGACCTGGAGATGCCCGACCTGCACGGCCTCGATCTCTGCCGCGAGATCGTGGCGCGTCGCCCGGACGTGCCCGTGATCCTGATCACGGCCTTCGGCAGCATGGAGACGGCCATCGGCGGGATCCGCGCCGGCGCCTGGGACTTCATCCCCAAGCCCTTCGAGGTGGACGCGCTGGCCGTCGCCTTGGACCGGGCCACCCAGATGCGGGCGCTGCGCGCCGAGGTCCGCCAGCTCCGAGCCGCGGTCGCAGCCAGCCGAGGCTTCTCGGACATGCTCGGCGAGAGCCGTCCCATGGCGCGGCTCTTCGAGCAGCTCGACCGCATCGCCGACCTGAACGTGAACGTGCTGGTGACCGGTGAGAGCGGCACGGGCAAGGAGCTGATCGCCCGATCGCTCCACCAGCGCGGGGCGCGCTCGAAGGGCCCCTTCGTCGCCGTGAACTGCGCCGCCATGCCCGCCCCGCTGCTGGAGAGCGAGCTGTTCGGCCACACGCGCGGCGCGTTCACCGACGCGCGCGGTGCCCGCGCCGGCCTGTTCCTCCAGGCCAACGACGGCACGCTGTTACTCGACGAGGT
>CAZKWG010000495.1:2916-6304 GCA_964556105.1 uncultured Enterobacterales bacterium
CTGCCGCTGGAGCTCCAGCCGAAGCTGCTGCGCGCGCTCCAGGAGCGGCGGGTGCGGCCGGTCGGCAGCGACCACGAGGTCCCCTTCGACGCGCGGCTGATCTGCGCCACCAACCGCGATCTCGAGGCCGAGGTCGAGGCGGGGCGCTTCCGCGAGGATCTCTACTACCGGATCCACGTTGTTCATGTCGAGGCGCCGCCGCTTCGCGCCCGCGGCAACGACGTGCTGCTGCTCGCGCAGCGCTTCCTCGAGGCCAGCGCGGCGCGCATGGGCAAGCGCGTGCTCGGCGTGACGCCGGCCGCCGCCGAGCGCCTGCTGGCCTACGACTGGCCGGGCAACGTGCGCGAGCTGCAGAACGGCATGGAGCGCGCCGTCGCGCTGACCCGCTACGAGCAGCTCACACCGGAGGATCTACCGGCGAAGATCCAGAGCTGGCGCCCCGGCGCGAGCCCGCTGGCCATCGGCGCGCCCGACGAGCTGATCTCGCTCGACGCGCTGGAGCGGCGCTACGTGCGCCATGTGCTGGCGGCGACCGGCGGCAACAAGTCGCAGGCCGCGCGGATCCTCGGGTTGGACCGCAAGACGCTCTACCGCAAGCTGGAGCAGGTGGGGATGCCGGAGGACGAGGGGATCTGACTGGGCGGCATTAGCACAAATTTTGCATGGTTTGGGCCTGCCCACTCCACCCCGACGGAGCCTTCGATGTCACGATGGTCGCTGATCCTCCCGGTCCTCCTCCTCGCGGCGGGCTGCAAGAAGCGCGTGCCCGACGACATCCCCCAGGTCGAGCTCCCTCCCAACCCTCCTGTCTCGCGCCCTCCGCCGGCCGAGGAGCCCCCCGCGGCGGCGGTCGCGACGCTCAGCCGCGCCTACTTCGCCTTGGACGCCTCGACCTTGAACCCCGACGCGAAGCGCGCGCTCGACGAGAGCGCCCGCCTGCTCGCGGCGAACCCCCAGGCCCGCGTCGAGATCCAGGGGCACTGCGACGAGCGCGGCAGCACCGAGTACAACATGGCGCTCGGCCAGCGCCGCGCGCAGGCGGCCCGCGGCTATCTGGTCGCGCAGGGCGTGTCTGCCAACCGGCTCACCACGGTGTCCTTCGGCGAGGAGCGCCCGGCCCGCACTGGCAGCGACGAGGGCGCCTGGGGGCAGAACCGGCGGGTGGAGCTTCGGCTGCTCAGCGAGGTCTCCGGGCTGGAGGGGTCGGTGCGGTAGGCGGGCGCCGCGGACGACAGGGGCGTCTGGCGGGATAGGAGCTCAACCGATGTAGGTTACCGCGTCGGCCAGGAGGCGGATCATTCCAGACAACACGCCCTCCCCGACCTCCCCCTCCGAGCGCCTCCGGGCGCTCTTCGACCTGCGTCCGGATCAGGCCGACCCCGCGGTCATCGACCAGAGCATCCGCGCGGGGGTGGAGTTTCGTGGCACCAATCTGTGGCTGCTCGTCTTCGCGATCCTGGTCGCCAGCATCGGGCTGAACGTCAACTCCACCGCCGTGATCATGGGGCCCATCATGGGCGCAGGCTACGGCGTCGCGGTGGCGGACTTCAACCTCCTGCGTCGCGCGCTCGACAACCTCGCCCGCGCGACCGTCGCCAGCCTGCTGACCTCGGCGCTGTACTTCTCGCTCTCGCCGCTCTCTCAGGCGCACTCGGAGCTGCTGGCGCGCACGACGCCCTCGGTCTGGGACGTGGGCATCGCGCTGTTCGGCGGGCTGGCCGGCATCGTCGGGGTCACGCGCAGGGAGAAGTCCAACGTCCTCCCCGGCGTCGCCATCGCGACGGCCTTGATGCCGCCCCTGTGCACGGCGGGCTACGGCATCGCCACGGGCCAGCCGACCTTCTTTCTCGGGGCCTTCTACCTGTTCTTCATCAACTCCGTGTTCATCGCGACCGCCACCGGCGTGATGGTCCGGGTGATGCACCTGCCGCTGGTCCAGCACGTCGACGCCCCCACGCGCGCCCGCGCCCGGCGCTGGATCACGCTCGTGGTCACGCTCACCCTGATGCCCAGCGTGCTGCTGGCCCGGCAGCTCGTCGCCGCCGAGCTCTTTCAGCTCCGGGCCCAGCGGCTGCTCTCGGACGCGCTGCCGGAGGACGGCCCGACGCTGGTGGTCAACGCGCGCTTCGACGCCTCGGAGCGC
The DNA here is from genome assembly GCA_964556105.1 of uncultured Enterobacterales bacterium. Lineage (GTDB taxonomy): Bacteria > Myxococcota_A > UBA796 > UBA796 > CAZKWG01 > CAZKWG01. Next base: position 5,060 of record CAZKWG010000495.1, read on the forward strand.
CTGATCCGCGTGACGCTCGTGGGCGAGGAGCTGACCGAGATCGAGCGCGAGGCCCTGAACCGCAGCCTGCCGGCCTATGGGCTCCAGGGCGCGCGCCTCGTCGTCAACCAGCAGGCGCGCGAGGACATCGACGTGGAGGGGCTGCGCCAGGCCATGACCGAGGATCTCTACGAGGGCACGCTGCGCCTCCTGGAGCGGCGGGAGGCGCAGGTCGCGGCGCTGGAGGCGCGGCTCGGCGAGGCCGAACGGACCCAGGCCGAGGGGGAGGCCATCTCCGGCGAACTCGCCGCGCTCGTCCCGGAGGCCGTCGCGGTGACCGTGACGGAGGGGCGCCGCGGGGAGCGGGAGGTGGTCATCGCGCTCGTCGAGCAGGAGGCGGCCCTCTCGACAGACGAGCTCAGCCGCCTGGAGGGGTGGCTGCGCGCCCGCGCCAGTGTGGACGACGCGCGGATCCTCCGCGTCCCGCCAACCCCGCCGCCCCCGGCGGTCGCGCCGCCATAGCGCGGGCATGACGCGCGCTACGGCGGCGGTTGCGGGGTTCGATCGCGTCGGCGCCACGTGGCGCATCGGCGCCACGGAGCCGGGTCCCCACGATCCTCGCCGCCTGTCGCCTCCTGCTCTGCGTCGCCTGCGCGCCGATCCGGAGGCCTGGTCGCGCCCGCTGGACGAGGGCCACGCGGGCCTGATCATCGGCATGTCCATGCACCGGGGCAACCTCACCGGCCTGAGGCGGCGGATCTCGGTCTCGTCGGTTCGAGACCTTCGAGCGAGACGTGTGCCGCGGTCAACGTCTCCGTCACTGACCACGCCTACCTCTCGTGTTGGGCAAGAATCCGCGAAACCAGTCCATCGTGGACCTCGAACGTCCAGACGCTGTGACCGAACCGGTCTCCATCGAGGTAGAACGCTGCGCGAAACTGCTCTCCAGAGCCACGGATCTCGCAGGAGAATCCCGCCTCCCAACCCAAGATGAGGAGCGCCCTCGCCACGTGATCCCACGTGGCGCCCTCGACAATGCCGAGCGGCGGAAAGATGCGCCGCATCCGCGGTGCGTACACATGTTCCTGGAAGTGATGCTCGTGAACGAGCATCACTTCGGCGCAGTCGGAGGCTTCGATTCGCCGAATCACCTCTCCGACCCAATGCCTGTGGTGGAGGTCCCGGTCGGCACGCCCCCCTTTTCCGGGACTCCCGAGTAACAGAAACAAGCGGTGTAAGGCCACCTCTCGCGACACGAAGACGCCG
>CAZKWG010000496.1:0-6302 GCA_964556105.1 uncultured Enterobacterales bacterium
GTGGGGGAGGTGCCCCCGAAGGGGGCGGTGGGGGGGTGCAGAACCTTCCAGCCGCTCCGACAGGGGAGGTGCAGAACCTTCCAGCCGCTCCGACAGCAGCCAGCTCACCAAGGACTCCCCTCCCAGTCCAGCAGCTCCGAGAAATCAAAACACGCCTGCCCGACGTCCTGACCCTGGAACCAGGCCGTCCCGCAGCCATCACATTCGCTGGCGTCCATCTCGCCGAACGTCTCCGTCACCGGGTCAAACGGCACGTCGAACACCACGTCCGTCCAGTGTCCATCCGCGCCGCGCATCGAGAGGCCGCCGGTGGGCTCGAGCGCGCAGGGCGTGCCGGTCTCCTCGGTCGCGATCAGCATGTCATCGGCCAGGATGGCGTCGATCTCGGTGCTCAGCCCGGCCAGGGTGCCGACGACGATGAAGGCGCGCAGGTCGCCCACGGAGAGCGCCTGCATCTGCAGGCTGGGCTCCAGCCCCTGGCCGAGCCAGGAGTCCTCATCCTCCTCCAGCGTGAACGACCCGTCCACGACGTTCCAGGCCGCCTCCACGCCCGCGTCGCTCTCGCCGTGCAGGAGGCCGGCAGCGCCGCTCATCACCAGCGCGCCGCCGCTGCGCGGCGTGATGGACCCGTACGCGTAGACGACCTCGCCCGCCCAGTTGTAGCCGCCGTCCGGGACGCCGTCGTAGTCCACCAGCGCGCCGTAGCCCGAGAACACGGTGCCGTCCGAGCTGGTGCAGTCGTCGTACCAGTAGTCGTAGCCCGCGTCGTCGCTGAACCAGGTCGGACAGCTCGCGTCCGCGCCCGCAAGCGCCTCCTGGTAGGCGGCGACGATGGGCTCCGCGGTGATCTCGCGCAGCGCGCCGAAGGCCTCGCTCACCGCGGCGGTGGCGCCGGCCTCGTCGAAGGTGGGCTCGGGCAGGTCGAGCGCGTCCTCGTCCACCAGATAAGGCGCGTCGGCGCCGGTCTCGGTGACCTTGTCTCCCTCGGGACGGCAGGCGAGCAGCAGCAGGACGGTGATCAAGCGCCCTCCTCATCGTCAATCCAGCAGGTCAGCCAGATCTCCAGCTTCTCCCGGTCTTCATCGTCCACGCCGCCCTGGGGAGGCATGGTGGCCGCGTCGCCCGTCGCCACCGCGAGGATACGATCCGCCTGGCTGATCGCGTCGTCGAGCGTGTCGAAGACGACGCCGTCGGGCGCGCCGTTGCGGTCCACGGACGTGGACGCGTGGCAGGCCTGACAGTTCTCGATGAGGAAGCCCTCGCCGAAGTTGGCGTACATGATCACGGGGGCGTCCGCGCAGAGCCCGGTCTCGGCCCCGCCCGACTCGCCCCCCTTCTCCTTGCAGGCCAGGAGCAAGGCGAGAATCCAGCGTCCATGTCTCATGTGAGGATCCCTGTGACGGGGTCGGCGTCGGGGATCCACTCGGCCGGATCCACGCCCCCCAGCTGCAGCAGCGTCGCGCCCACGGCCTCTACCGAGAGCAGCTCGCCGCCGTCCGAGACCTCTCCGCTGGCGTAATCGACGTTCTCGCCCGCGTAGTTGTCGTCCACGTCGCCGATGACCCGCCCGCCGTCCAGCCCTGGACCCACCAGCAGCATGCTGGTGTACGGCCAGTGATCCTTCCCGTCCGTGGCGTTCTTCTGCGGGGTGCGCCCCATCTCGGAGAACACGACCACGACGGTCTGCTCGACGAGGGAGCGCCCGTCCGGGCCCGGCGTCACGTCGAGCAGGCTCATCAGCCGGTTCAAGCCCTGAAAGAGCCCCTCGAAGAGCTCGGACTGCGTGGCGTCGTTGTCGGCGTGGCTGTCCCAGCCCAGCAGCCCGACGGTGTCGCCCGAGTAGCCCAGGGTCACGGCCCGACAGAGCCCCTCGCTGAGCGCGTCCACCGCCACCGCCGCCTGGTCGGAGAGCCCGAAGCCGCCGGTGAAGTCCATGACGTTGCGGTAGTCCTTGAGCGCCTTGGCCTTCTCGTTGGCCTCCTGGAAGGCCGCCGCCATCGCCTGATCCGCCGCGCCCTTCGCGCCCTGGCTGCGCGCCGCCGCCCGCCGCAGCAGGTAGCGGTCGACGATGCCCTCCGCCGCCGCCCCGGGAGCCTCCGTGGCGAGGTCCGACCAGCCGACGATCTCGCCAGAGAGCAGCGCCTCCAGCTGCCCCGCCGACCCGGTCCGCGCGACGGCCGCGCCCAGCTCGCCCGGGAAGGAGGCGCCCCCCAGCACGAGGTGCGGCAGCGCGTAGGCCGAGGCCCCCGAGGTGCCGAGGATGGCCGGCCAGTCCGGGCCCGCGCCCGCCGTGCTGCCGGTGAACGCGAGGCTGGTGCAAACCTCGTGGTTGATCGAGCGCACCTGCACGCCGTTGCAGATGACCGAACGCGAAGCCCAGCTCTCGAAGAAGGCGTCCACGCTGGGGCGCTCGGGGTGGGCCACATAGCTGAGCCCGCCCACCGTCTCCTGCTCGGCGCCCGACTCCGTGTCCACGTTGCGGTTGCGCAGGCAGTTGACGAAGACGCGCGTGGGGTCCCAGCCCCCCTGCGCGAACAGGAAGACGTAGCGCAGGTCAGAGCCCGAGAGGGCGCGGGCGAAGCGCGGGATCGGCAGCGCCATGGCCCCGAGCCCAAGGGCGGTCCCACGAAGAAAACGACGTCGGTTCATGGTCGCCTCAGTAGAACAGGAAGTCGGGGTCGCGGAGGAGGGCCGAGAGCAGACCGCTCCAGCTCTCGGGCGCGCTGCCGGTCGCGGCGTAGAGCTCGTCCCAGAGGGCGCGGTTGGCCGCCACCTCCTCGGAGTCCAGCGCCACCCGCCGCCCGTGGACCCGGAGCTGAAGCGCCTGAATCTGGGCGTTGATGCTGTCGGAGCCCTTCTCCGGCGTCTCGCTGAAGTCGATCTCGGTGAACAGGCGGCGCTCGCCCGCTTCCAGGGCCTGCTCGGCGTTGACGGCGTACGAGGCGGCGGCCTCGGCGAGGCGCTCCTGCACCAGCAGCACGGTGGCGTTGGGCGAGCCGGCGAAGGCCGTGACGTTGGAGCCGTCCACCCCGCCCGCCAGCGTGCGCACGCCGACGCCGTCCGTGCCGAGCATGTCGTAGCCGCCATAGGTCCAGGTGAAGCCCGTGAGATCGGCGATGGAGGCGCCGAGCTGATCGGGGGTCAACATCTTCGTCGGCGCCGCCCCGACCACCTCCTCGTCGGAGCCCGCCGCCGCCCGGTAGGCCGGATCCGCCACCACGCTGGCGAAGAGGGCGCGCAGGGTCAGCCCGCCCTCCAGGAAGGCGACGCGGTGCGTCTCCAGGCGCTCGGCGTCCTGCAGATCCATGCTGCGACGCAGCATGAGCCGCGTCACGTTCTCCACCGCGCACTCCGGGTAGCGCGGGTCGGCGGCGATCTGCCAGGCCAGATCGGTCAGGCTCGAGCCCGCCTCGCCGTACCAGCCCGGCGTGACCTCGGTGTAGTCCGACCAGAGCGGCTCGCGCTCCGGGTGGTAGCGCGAGATCTCCAGCGCGCTGTTCTCCTGGTACCACCAGAACCCGAACAGGTAGGAGGCGATGGGGTCCAGGCTGTTGTGGCAGTTCACGCAGGAGGCGTCGGTGCGGATCGCGTTCTGCACCGCCTCCTCGTCCAGCAGGTCCAGGTCGCGCGCGAAGGTGATGGGCCGGCTCAGATAGTCGTTGCACAGCAGGATGCGCGAGACGGCGTTGGCGCGGCGCCGGTTGGCGTTGCTGTCGGTGGAGGTGTACCGCCACCACAGCCCCGTCGTCGCCAGCACCCCGGCCGGCGGGCGGCCGTCCGTGTACGAGGCCCGCTGCCAGTCGCTCCCCTCCCCTTCCAGCTCGAGCGGCAGGATCTCCGCCAGCAGGCCGTTGGCCATCGTCCAGTCGGCCAGCACGACCTCCGTGTACGGCAGGTCCTCCGCCGCGACGCGCCCGATGATGCGCAGCGGCTCCTCGCCCACCGCCTCGTCGAAGGCCGCCTCGTCGCCCAGCCCGAAGCTGGCGGCGTTGACCGGGAAGCTCTCGGTGCGCGTCAGGTAGACCTCGGAGAAGAGGTCGCGGACACGCTCCTCGAAGCGCTCGTCCTGGAGCAGCTCGGCCGTCAGATCGTCGAGCGCCGCCGCGTCCGCCTCGACCCGGGCGATCTCGTCGTCGCTCGGGCGGGTCCCGCGCAGGTCCAGGCTCAGGCGAGAGAGCAGCCGGACCGGGTCCATCTCGGTCGAGGGCGCCTCGACCTCGGGTTCAGGCATGCAGGCCAGCAACAGCAGGATCACCATGGGCTGTCTCCCCAGTCGAGCCAGGCGGAGAAGTCGGCGCAGGCCTCGCCGACCACCTCCCCGTTGTAGGTCACCTCACCGCAGCCGTCGCAGACGCCGGTGAGCTGCTGGTTCTCATCGACATCGAACGCGACCGCGAACCAGGCGCCGTTCGGGTCGCGCACCGAGATGGTGCCGGTGGGCTCCTGGTCGCAGGGGAAGCCCACGATCTCGTCGGCCAGCAGCACGCCGGTCAGCGTGGCGGTCGGGATGGCCAGGGTCTGGCCGTCCTCGTCCACGAGCCCGTCCAGCCCGCCGTCGATCTTCACATAGTGTGCGTCATAGGCTGGCGCTGTGATCGCGTAGACCTGCAGGCTGGGGCGCAGGCCCTCGGCCATCCAGGTCTCGTCCGCCTCGGGCGCGTCCCAGAAGAAGCTGCCCTGGACCACGGAGATGAAGGCGTCGTAATCCTCGTTTCCACCCTGAAGCAGCCCGGCCGTGCCGCCGACCTCCACCGTCACGCCATCGGGGGAGACGATCTGGCCGAGCCCCGTCACCACCGCGCCGTCGTAGAGCAGGCCGTCCCCAAACGCGTCCACGTCATCGTAGAGGTAGTAGAAGCCATAGCCGGCGAAGTACGCGCCGTCGTCCGTGGTGCAGTAGTCGTACCAGACCGTGTTCCCGTCTACGTCGTACAGCGTCGGACAGCCCGCGTCGGCCAACGCCATCCCCTCCGCGTAGCCCTGGAGCACCGGGGTGGCGGCCGTGAGCAGCAGCTGGTCGATGGCCGTCTGCAGCGCGCCCTCGACGGCACCCTGATCGAAGCTGGAGACCGGGCGCTCCTGGTCTACATAGTCGCTCAGATCGTAGGCCGGCGGGGCCTCGAGGGGCGCCTCGGACCGCGGAGCGCCGTCGTCGCCGCCGCAGGCGAGAAGGAGGAGCAGCATTCAGCCTCCAGATGGGTGAACCGTATTCTTCCACGCTGGCCGAAAGAGGTCCACCGCCACGAGCGCGTTACACTCCACAAGACCCCTCGCGGCGGAGAAGAGGGGGACACAGGAGCGAAAAAAGACATGCGCACGTTCAAGCGGGTCCAGGGGATGCAGGCCATCGCGCGCCAGGAGGGCGCCATCGTCGGAAAGGTGGACGACTTCCTCTTCGATCTGGCGACGGGCACGATCTCCGGCTGGCGCATCAAGAGCGGCACGGTCTTCGCCAAGGGCGGCGGCGTCGCGGCCTCCGACCTCGAGCTGCTCGGGCGCGACGTCGCGCTGATCCGCGCGGAGAACGCCATCGAGTGGGCCGGCTCGGGTCGGCCCAAGCCCGTGGACGGCCGCGCCTGGGCCAGCGCCTACCTGGGCACCGGCTCCCTCACCCGCGGCGGCCAGGCCCTGGCCGAGGTCCGCGATCTCGTCGTCGATGACGCGGGGAATCGCCTCTATGGCCTCCTGCTCGCCGACGGCCGCCTGCTGCCCCTGGGCGGACAGGTGCAGCTCGGGCCCGCGGCGGTGATCGTAGAGAACGAGACCGTGCCGGTCACGCTGCCCGAGGACGAGGACGCCTGGTGGGACGCGATCCGCGCGGCCGTGGCAAAGTAGCCCCTCTCCCATGTCCGCCTCCCTGCTCGAGCGGCTGCGCGCCGCCCGCCTGGACCGTCAGCGCCGGTTCCCCGATCTGGACAGCCAGATCAAAGGGACCATCGGCCTGCACTCCACCGACTACGGCTCGCCCTACCTCTCGGCCTGGGCGCGGCTCGCCGAATTCCACCCTGAGGCGATGTTTCAGCGCCTGAACACAGGCCAGGGACTGTTTCGGGTCAACTGTCTGCGCAACACCGTCCACGTCGTCCACCAGGACGATCTGGCGATGGTCCTCGCGGCGACGGGAGAGGCCGTCACCCAGGTCGCGCGGCGCTCGCCTGGCGTCAAGGAGGTCTCCGATCAGGCCTTCGAGCGCGGGATCGACGCCCTCTGCGCCGCCCTGGCGGAGGGCCCCCAGAGCAACAACGCGCTGAAGGCCGCCCTGCCCGATCAGGCGGCGAACCTCCGCACCTGGCTGATCGCCG
>CAZKWG010000497.1:0-6302 GCA_964556105.1 uncultured Enterobacterales bacterium
CCCTTCAGCACCTCCGACCGCTCCCGCCACGCGTCGCGCCCCGCCGCCAGCCCCAACACGCCCCAGACCGTCTCCTCCTTCAGCCCCTCCGCGTCGGCCAGCACCCGGAACAACAGGGGCTTGTAGTCCGGCCCACCCTCCACCAGCCGCTGCACCAGCGCCTCCGCCTCGCCCCCAGCCAGCAGCCCCGTCAACAGCGCGAACACCTCCGCCCACAGCGCCGGCTTCGCTCTCGCCAGGATGAGGCAGCGGTCCAGCTCGGAGTTGATCCCACACTTCGCGACCCCACCCTGCCGCTCCACCTCATCGGCCAGGGCCTGCGCCGCCAGGAACTCCCGGAACGTCCGGTGCGCGAAGCTCCAGCGCTCCACACACCCGAGCTCGGCCTGGTCCCCCTCCAGCAGCCCCGCGCCGCGGGAGACCGTCATCAGGAAGGTGTCCAGATCCCGGCCTTGAAGCGCCTTCTGCACCGACTCCGGGGCCTTCGCGAGCCTGCGGTGCAGGGCCGCGGTGGGGAGCTCGTCGGCGTCCTCGCCGTGGGCATGCAGCGCCAGCCAGCCCAGGACCGCGCGCGGCGGCCCCGCGGCGGCGAACGGCCTGGCCCTGAGGTCCGGGTCGAAGCCGCGCGTCAGCAGCAGGCCGACCACCTCGCGGTAGAGGTCCGCCCGCCGTGTCGGGAGCTCCTTCTTGTCGCGCAGCAGCCGCGCGATCAAGGTGAGGATGAGCGGGTTCTCGGCCAGGCGCGCCAGCCGGGGCGCCCGCGCCAGACCGTCCAGCTTCGCCTCCAGGGCCGCCCGATCGAGCGGCGGCAACCACCGCCCGAGCAGGTCGAGCTGCTGCGCGCGCCCCAGCGGACACAGGGCCAGCTCGCCCAGGGCCGCGTCGGGCAGCTCGTAGCCTACGATCCGGGTGGTCACGACCAGGAGGGCGGGCGCCGGCAGGGCGCCCTCCAGCGCAGACACGGCCTCCCGCGCCGCCACCGGGTCCAGCGCCTCGTCCAGCCCGTCCAGCAGCACCGCCGCCTCGCCCCGCGCCGCCGCGCGCAGGAACGCTGGCGCCGACCCGGGCGCGCGCCGCTCCAACAGGGCCTCCAGGCCCCCGGGGCCGAGATCGGTCACCTTGGCGAGCAGGACCACGCCGTCGGTACGCTCCACGATGTGCCGCGCGAGGTGACGGAGCGAGGTCGTCTTGCCGCTCCCCGGATCGCCCAGCACCACCCAGCGGCGGTGGCTCCTGTCCAGCAGCGCGTGAAACGGGAAGGGACCCGCGCCGATCTCGCCGCAGAGGCGCCCGAGCAGGTCCGCGCCGCGCCGCCGGGTCCGGGCGAACGGCGCGTCCACGTCCACGGGGGAGGCGTCCGCGCGCAGGGCCAGCTCTACGGCGACCTCGGCCACGGCGGCGGGGCCGCCGCCCACCCGGAACACACCGGGCATGACGCTGGCCTGCTTCCCCGCGAGCGCACGGAGGCGGGAGAGGGCTGCGGCGTCGTCGGGCGGGGGCGGCACGGGGACGGCGGCGTTGTGCGGCCCGACCTGGCTGTGCAGGTTGTAGACCGGCCCGTTGAAGATCATCCCGCCCGGCGCGGACTGGGTCGGGATGGGCGCTCCGGAGGCAGAGCCCTCCGACCCGCCTGGCGGGGCGGCGGAGGGGTCGGCGATGGGGTCCCGGGGCACGCGCACCTCTCTGTTATGGCACCGGCGGGGCGGGGTGTGACAGCGCGGGCACCGACAGGGTATCTCGCGGGGATGCCCGCCGACGACACCCACCCCGAGACCCGCGCCGCCCGGCGCCGCTGGCTGCGGCGCCGCACCGAGGACGATCGCCTGCGCATGGGTTTCCAGCGCTCCGAGGACGTGCGCGAGCTCAGGCGCTGTGAGAGCAGAGGCGTCTCCGTCTGAAGCACACCGAGGCCCGGGGGTTGGCGTGCGCGGAGCACCTGTACGCGCTGGAGTGCCGGGTGACGCTGGAGGAGATGGCGCCACGGGCGAGGCTCCGGCTGGGCTTGGGCGCGGCGCGGACGTGCCGGGCGGTCGTGGGACGGCACCGGATGGCCGAACCTCGGCAGGCACGTGCCGAGGTTCGGCACGGGAGGCCCGCCAGGGCGGCGAAGCCCGGCATGGGACGGCATCGGCGCGCCGTTTGTAGGGCGCAGGGACGGCATGGCGAGGCATGGAGGTGCCGGGGTGGCGGCATGAAGGTGCCGTGGGTTGGCGGGGGGTAACCGGCGCTGGACCTGGGGTCCGGTGGCGAGATCACGCCGCTGGATGCGGGGTTCTTGGCGTACTGGAGGGAGGTCCTCGGGCGGGTGGGCGAAAGCGGTGGCGGTCGGCACGCCGATGCCGCGGAGGGGGCCAGGTGCCGCAGAACGACTTAATACCAATGATCAAAGGCCGGGAATCAAGACTCGGGGAGGACGCGGACGAGGCGGAACCCCCGGAACCGATTGCGGTCCCGCGGGTCCCTGCCGTGTCGGCACGCGGAGCGCGCGCCCCTCGCGACTTCGCCCCAGCCCCCGCCTCGGATCACGCGGTAGTAGTGGACCTCCCAGGGATCCGCGCACCACTCCCACACGTTGCCGTGCAGGTCGTGCAGGCCCCAGGGGTGCGATCGGCCGCCCGCCTTCGGCGGTGTGGCGACGGGGTGCGGGTGGCGGCCGCTGTTCTGCAACACCCAGCCCACTTCGTAGAGGTCCTGGTCCTTGGACCCTGACCAGAAGCGCGTCGTCGTGCCAGCCCGGCAGGCGTGCTCCCACTCGGTCTCCGACGGCAGGCGGCAGCCCAGCCACGCCGCGAACGCTTCCGCCTCGTACCAGCTCACGTTGTACACCGGCACGTCGTCCTGGGCTTCCACGGAGAGACCGACTCCGTACCGTTTGAAGTCATTGCGGTCGGCTCGATGCCCCGGATCGAACTGCTCGTACAGAGCGTTCGTCACCGGCACCGCCAGCAGATCGAAACCGCGGCTGATCTCCACCTCGTGTTGGAGTCCCTCGTTGTCGTAGCGGTCAGGATCCGTCTCCGGCGTGCTCCCCATCTTGAACCAGCCCGCGGGGATCGGCTTCCACCAACCCCTGCGCTCGATCTCCGTCAGCGCCGCCAGGCGAGCCTCCGGACGGTGCTCCAGGAGCAGCCGCGCGCCCAGCAGCGCGGCCTCGGCGCGGGCCTCCTCGTCCCCCTCCCCCAGCCGGCCCGCTGCGATCTCCACCAGCAGATGATGCGCCCACCACAGATCCGCGCCGTGCTCCGCCGCCTGGCCGAAGCGTCCCAGCAGGCGCGCCGCCACCCCGAGGTCTCCGACCAGCGCGGGCAGGCCCTGCAGCACCTCCGACCGCTTCTGCCACGCGCCTCGACCCGCCGCCAGCCCCAACACGCCCCAGACCGTCTCCTCCTTCAAACCCTCCGCGTCCGCCAGCACCCAGAACAACAGCGGCTTGTAGTCCGGCCCACTATCCACCAGCCGCTGCACGAGCACCTCCGCCTCGCCCCCGGCCAGCAGACCCGTCAATAGCGCGAACACCTCCGCCCACAGCGCCGGCTTCGCCTTCGCCTCGCTCAGCCGGCGGTCAAGCTCCGAGCCCAGCCCGCACCTCGCCACGCCGCCTCGCGTGCGAATCTCGTCTCGCAGGGCCGCCGCCGCCAGATACTCGCGGAAGGTGCGGTGGGCGAAGCTCCAGGTCGCGCCCAGACGATCCGGCTCCAGCAGGCCGGCGCCCGCGCTCAGGCGACGCAGCCAGCGCTCCAGCGGCTCTCCCCCCAGGGCCTCGCGGACCTCCTCGGGGGCCGCCTTCAGCCGGGCGCGCAGCTCCGCGACGGTGAGCTGCTCGGACTCCAGGCCGTGGCCGTGCAGCGCCAGCCAGCCGAGCACCATCATCGGCGCCACGCTCTCCTCGAAGGGGCGCTGCGCGTCGTGCAGGTCGGGGCTGTGGCCGCGGGTGAGCAGCAGGTGCAGCACCTCACCGTACAGGGCCACCCGGCGCCGCGGCAGCGGGAGGCCCGCGCAGAGCAGGCGGGCGATCAGGGTCAGGATGAGGGGGTTCTCGGCCAGCCGCGCCATGCGGCCACCCAGCCCGTCCAGGTGGGCGGGGATCTCGGGGTGTCGCGCGGGGGGCAGCCAGCCGGCCAGCAGCCGCTCCTGCTGCGCGGGGGAGAGCGGGCAGAGCATCAGCTCACGCAGCCGTCCGCCAACGGGCTCGTAGGTGGCGCCGCGGCTGGTGACGACCAGCAGGCTGGGGCCGAGGCGCGCGGACAGGCTGACCAGGGCCTTGCGGGCCTGGACGGGATCAGTGGCCTCGTCCAGGCCGTCCACCAGCAGCACGACCTCGCCGCGCTCGGCGGCGGCCCAGAAGGCCTCGCGCGCGCCGGGGACCAGCTCGTCCAGGGCGCGGTCGACGTCCCCGACCTCGCCGATGCGCAGCAGCAGGGGCGCGAGCGGGGTCTGGTCCACGATGTGCAGGACCAGGCGCCGCAGGCTGGTGGTCTTACCGCCGCCCGGGTCGCCCAGGATCATCCAGCGGCGGTGCTCCAGGCGCAACAGCTCGGCCAGCGGGAAGGGCTCGCTGGGGATGCCGGGGTGGCGTCGGCCGAAGGCGCCGGTGCGCTCCCTGGCGCGGGGGTGAAGGGCGTCCGGACCGCAGGCGTCCTGATCGGGGCGCAAGACCAGCTCGACGGCGATCTCGGAGAGGGCGTCGGGGCCGCCCGCCATGTGGAAGACGCCGGGCAGCACGTTGGCGGCCTCGCGCGAGGCCTGACGCAGCTGGGACAGCAGCGCGGAAGTCAAGGCAGGCGTCGGCGTGGGTGGTGGCGTCGGGCGCGGGCTCAACTGACGCAGGGAGCTCACCTGCTCGGCGTCGCTGACGCCATAGCCCAGCACGAAGAGGCGCTGCTCGGAGGGGTGCTGGCGCTGGGCGCTGTCCACGGCCGCGTCCGGCTCCAGGCGGTAGTTGCGATACTCGGAGCCCGCGAAGACCTCACCGGACCAGCGCAGCCAGGCGGCGATGTTGGGGTCGGGGCGCTCGCCGCAGCCGAGGAAGAGCAGGCTGCGGGTGGTGCGCAGCGCGGTGAGCACGGCGCTGGCGTGGGGCGAAGCGCTGAGCTGGACCCGGTCGCGGACGCCGAGCACCAGCGACTCCGGGCGCCGCCAGCAGCCGTGCAGGTGCAGCACGCCTGTCGCGTCGCCGCGCAGCAGCCGCTCGACCTCGTGGGTCTGGTCCCAGCTCACGGCCGGCAGGCCCAGGGCGTCGGCAACGACGGTGTCGATGCTGGTGGTGGCGAGCGGGCACTCCAGGCTCGCGATGGCCTGTAACAGGCTTGTATCGTTCACTCTCAGTGATCCGAGGGTCTCGCGCAGCCAGCGGAGGAGCTCGCCGCCCTGCCGCCCGCCCAGCTCCTCTTCGATGTGGCCGGCGACCGAGACCTGCTCGTTGACCTTGCCCTTCTCGACCAGCGGCCGCTGGCGCGTGCACCAGTCGGCGTCGACCTCTGGCTGGTTGGCGCAGCGGGTGATCCCGTCCAGGAGCAGGCCCCGCCAGGTGGCCAGCGCCGAGCCCGTGGCGGCGTGGCTGACGCCCTCGCCGAGGATCAGGAGGAGCTGCCGCTCGGCGATGAGCTGCTGGAGGTCGGCGAGCTGGAGATCGGTGCAGCGCATGGGGGGCCGTGATTGGGAGGAGGGACGTGGGGTGGAGGGTTGGGGATTACCCTGTGTCGGGGGGGAGGCGGAGCAGGCGGAATCCCCGGCCGCCATTGCGGTTGCTCGGGAGCCTGCGGCTGCGGTACGCGGAGCGCGCGCCCCGCGCGTCGTTGTCCCAGCACCCGCCTCGGATCACGCGGGGGGAGGCCGGATCGCCCGTGCAGGGCGCCTCAGCCGGGTCGTCCCGCCGACCGCCCTTCCATCGGTCGTAGTTGCCCTCCCAGGGATCCGCGCACCACTCCCACACGTTGCCGTGCAGGTCGTGCAGGCCCCAGGGGTGTTGATGGCCGCCCGCCTTCGGCGGCGTGGCGACGGGGTGCGGATGACGGCCGCTGTTCTGAGTCACCCAGCCCACGTCGTAGAGGTCCTGGTCCTCGGACCCCGACCAGAAGCGCGTCGTGGTGCCAGCCCGGCAGGCGTACTCCCACTCCACCTCCGAGGGCAGACGGCAGCCCAGCCACGCCGCGAATGCGTCCGCCTCGTACCAGCTCACGTTGTAGACCGGGACCTCGTCCTGGGCTGCTACGGGGAGACCGCCGCCATACTGTTTGAAGTCCTCACGTTCGGCCCGATGCCCCGGATCGAACAGCTCGTACAGCGCGTTCGTCACCGGCACC
>CAZKWG010000498.1:0-6296 GCA_964556105.1 uncultured Enterobacterales bacterium
GGTAGGCCAGCACGGCGGTCACCCGCTCCGTCGCGAACAGCGAGGCATAGGCGAGCGCCTGAAGCACGTCATCCCGGTGCACCTCGCGTTCATCTTCGCGGAGTCCAGCGCGACCTCCCACACCCAGCGCCTCCCCGTGCGGCTTGTACTTCGCGTCGATCACGATGGTGCGGTCCGGCCGCGCGAGGACGAGGTCCGGGAGCAGGGACCGCAGGCCGCCGGCGCCGCGAGGCTCCCAGTTCAGCGGAACCCGGGTGGCCTCGGTCCGCCCCGCGCGCAGCACCGCGCCGATGCGCCGGCTCACCCCGTCGGCCAGGGACTCCACCCAGGCCTCGAAGAAGCGCTCCATGTCCAGCCGCCAGGAGAGACCGGTTGTCTCTGCGAGCCCCGCCAGACCTGTCTCGTCTGCGGTCCATCCGACGGCCTCGAGCCCATCGCGGAATATCTGCGATCGAAGCGGCTCGCGCGCCCATCGATCCCGGTCGGAGGACCCCGGACGGAGTGGCGGGGAGCCACCTACCGCCGCGAGGATCCGCTCACAGCGCTCCAGCAGCGGCCTCAGCGTGGCGGCGGTGCCGACGGCCGCCGAGGCGCGGATCCCCTCGATCTGGCGGCGGACAACCCAGTGGATGGCGGCGCGAAGGCGCTCGTCGTCCCTCAGGTCTGGATAAGCGCAGGGCACCGCCAGCGGGCGTCCCCGCGCCAGTCCATCGGTCGCCCAGCGCCCGACATCGACCTGGCCTCGAGGTGCGGGGAGCACCGCCCGGGTGACGACGAAGCGCCGAGTCAGGCTCTGGAGGAGAGCCTCGACGCGCGCCAGGACCACGCTGGCGAGAACCCAGGGCGGGACAGACCGCTCCGACTGCGGCAGGGTCGGGAGCGGGAGGAGCTCGGGCGTCACACGGAACCCCGCGACCCCCAGCGCCTCGCCGATAGACAGCCAGGAGAAGCGTGGCGAGACGACGAGACCGAAGTCGCTCCGCCCTGTGGCGGGTGAGCGGAGCGGGATCGCGCCGATGCGTGTCGAGGTGCGCAGGGTAAGGCCCGCGAGCCCTCCCCGCCGCGAAGGCTCGGCGCTGACGTTCAAGGCGCGCAGGACCCCAGCATTGGCAGTCAGCAGGCTCTCGGCGTACTTCTCCAGCGCCGCGCCCCGGCTGGCGTCTCCGAGCCAGCCGGCGACCGGGATGAAGGCTGTCGAGCAGTCCGGAACGGCCCGGCTCCCAGCGTCGAGGCGGGTCCTGGGCCGTGGGCTGGGCTTGACAGGCACCTCAGGTCGTCCCGCCGCGGCTCAGCGCCTCTGCCTCTGCCCAGTCCATCACCGCGCGGAGCTCGTCGGCAAAGCCCGCGACGAAGCCCTGGGTGATGTACTCGGACAGGAGCGGCCGCAACCCCGTGCGGCTGCAGGTCGCCTCGCTCATCCCCTCCGGGACAACGAAGTAGGAAGGCCCTGGGATCAGCGTGAACGCGTCAACGGCGGCGTACTCGATGAACACGCGCAGGACCTCGTCGAAGGCGTCGAGCAGGACCCTTCGGCCCCGGGCGGCCTGGTCCTTCAACCAGGCGCGATCCGGCCAGAGCGGCTGGAACGCGAAGCGCCGGCGAACGGCGACGTCGAGGATAGCGATGCTCCTGTCGGCGCTGTTCATGGTACCGAGGACGTCGAGGTTGTCCGGCAGGCTCAGCTCTCGCTGCCCGTCGAACACGAGGGGCAGCTCGACGGTCCTTTGCTTCCCGGGCTCGAACAGGTAGATGGCTTCGCCAAGGACCTTCGCGAGGTCCGCGCGGTTGATCTCGTCCAGCACGAGCAGGTAGCGCTCGCCGCTCGGGAGCCTCCGAGCAGCCTCGGCGGCGCGGAGGAGCACACCGGCTTCGGGAGCGAAGGTCACGCCGAAGCCCCCGCTGGTCTCCCGTGGCATCAGCCCGCCGACGAAGCTCTCATAGGTCGTACCTGGGTGAAACTGCCGCGTCGTCCCTCGACCGCCGTAGTGCTCCCTCAGCACGCGTCCCGCCAGCTCGGTCTTGCCCGTCCCGGGGGGCCCCTCCAGGACCGCGAAGCGCCGCGCCCGCAGCAGCTCGACGACGGCCTGGTCGCTCGTCATGGGCAAGAGTGTGCTCATCCACCCGTCTCGGTGACGATCGGCGTCCGCGCGGTTGGCGGCGTTGGGCTCGATCCCGCGTTCGCCGAGGGTCAAATCGATCAGCGCGGCGAGGGCGGTGCGCGCGGCCTCATCGCTGGCGAGGCTTCTGTCGCGGGGGAGTCGGACCAACGCGTAGGTACAAGGACCATACTTTTTCGCTAGGGCATCGCCCACCCCGAAGGTCCGAAGCACCATCTGAGGCAGCGGCAGGTCGATGCGCACGGGGTCGCTCTTTGCCCAGGCGGGGAGCCGCGCCGACAGCCACCGCGCGATGGCGCCGACCTTTCGGGCGTGGCCGGGTCTCCCGAGGATGGTCTCGTCGGGCGCGAGGCCGGAGGTCCCGACCACCATCCCGATAAGCGCGGGTTCGCCGACCTCGGAGGACGGGAACATCACGAAGCTCATCCCTCCGTAGGGACCGCTCCGCTCCTGCTCGGGCGGGATGAGCGCAGCGTAAGGCAGGGCGCCCTCCTTGGTGTCTGCATTGACGCGGAGCTGGAAGCGTCTCTCGTCGTTCCGCGGGTCCGTCAGATCCTTCACGCGCGGGTACCGACCACCGATCGCCAGCGCAAAGGACTTTCGAGCGCAGGCCTCCCATTCCGCAACTGGGGTGTACGCGAGGGTGACGAGCTCGTGCATGAGGCCTCCAAAGGGCGTCAGGATACCTGGTCCCGGTGAGCCCGGCCACGGAGCGCCTGCGCCCGCCACGCCCACGCGCCCTGGCAGGCCAGCGCCAGGAAGACCGCGTAGAGCAGGGCGATCAGCGGCAGGCCCTTCGCGGCGTAGACGGGGATCGAGACCAGGTCCACGGCGATCCAGAACAGCCAGCTCTCCACCCGGCGCTGGTTGAGCAGCACCTGCGCCACGACGGAGAGGCCGGTGATGGTCGCGTCGAAGACGGGCAGGCTCCCCTTCGCGAGCGTCAGGAGCGGCAGCAAGGCCAGCACCAGCAGGGTGGCGGCGAGGACGGCCAGCGCGCGACCGCGGGGCGTCAGCCAGCGCACGGGGCCCTCCGCCTGCGCCTCCGCCCGCGCCCAGCGCCACCAGCCCTGGAGCCCGAGCGCGATGAACAGGATCTGCAGGGTCGCGTCGGCGAACAGGCGCGCGTCCCAGAAGATCACCAGGAGCAGCGCGCTGTTCACCAGCCCGACCGGGAAGTTGAGGATGTTCCGCCGCCCGGCCAGGAAGACGCAGAGCAGGCCCGTGGCGAAGCCCGCCACCTCACCCGCGCTCAAGGGGGCGCCCCAGACGCGGAGCAGCGGGGTCTGAAGGAGGGCGACGAGCGCCGACAAGGGGTGACTCCTGAGCGACGGGAGGGCGGGAGTCTAGTCGATCAGGGGCTCGCGCGCACAAGACCAGGCCTCTCTCCGGCGTCGAGCCGGGGCGCGCCGCTCAGTAGTCCCTGCAGTCGTCGTTGCGCGCCCAGTCGTAGGTGTGCTGGTCATCGTCGCCGTTACAGGCCGCGTCTCCCGGGCAGGTGCTGCTGGCGGCGTACCAGTTCCCGCCACAGCGCACGCTGCCCCAGCTGGAGCCATAGGGGTCGGTGCCAGTGATGTAGTTGGTGGTGTCGGCCGACCAGCCTCCCGAGGCGTCGGTTCCGGTGCCGCGGCTCAGAAAGTAGCCGACCCCTCCACAGCCTGAGCTGCAGGCGGCGCGGAAGGTGTTGTCGCTGAGCACGTTGCCGACCGTCTGGCCGGGGCTGCTCGGGCGCTGGGTGAGGGCGAAGGCGACGATCGTGGACGCGCCGAAGGGCAGGTCGGAGAACGCGCTCGCCCCGCTGGCGGCGTAGACGCCGTTCGGATCCCAGCCGGCGTTGTTCGGCCGGTCGTTGTTGTCGACGACGTTCCCGCGGACGGTGTTGTAGGAGCTGTCGATGAGGGCGATGCCCGCGGCCCCCTCGCATGCCGGCCAGGCGCCGTCCCAGTCGTAGCCCGGGTCCCAGATGGTGTTCTCGGCGATGAGCATCCCCTGCACGCCGTCCATGTCGATCCCGTGACCGCAGGTGTCGTGGATGCTGTTGCCCTGGACCAGGCCACCGTTCGTGTTCCACAGGCTGTAGATCCCGCCGCCGGGGATGGGTCCGTTCTCGCAGTCCCACCCCGTCTCGTAGATGCTGTTGCCGATCACCTCGCCGTAGCCGACCAGCGTGACCGAGTCGCAGCGGGTGTCGTGGATGGTGCTGTCCAGGAGCTGGTTCCCAGAGCCCGCGCTCAGCCCGGCCACGAAGATCACCCCGTAGAAGGTGCCGGAGATCTCCACCCCCTGCACGAGGTTGTTTGTGCCGGCGGGGTCTACGAAGTACACGCCCTGGTCGTGAACCCCGGCGGGCGACTGGGTGTCGTTGCCCAGCCGACAGTCGTGGACGTGGTTGTTCGAGCCCAGCAGCACGATGACGCCGTTGACGTAGGCCGCGCTGAGCTGCCCGTTCCCGTCCAGGTGCAGGTCCGAGACCTCCGCGCCGCCCTCGAGCAGCAGGAGGGCCGTCGCCCCCGCCGCCGCCGTGGTCAGGCGCAGGGTGGTGGCCTCCGCGCCCGCGCCCGCGAGGCGCGCGCCGGGAGGCACCGAGATGGCGGCGTTCAGCGTGAACGTGCCGGTCTGGAGCACCGCCTCGCCGGTGGCGAGGCAGGCGTCGATGTTGGCCTTGTCGGTGGCGGCGTCTCCGCTGGGCGCGAGGGCCCGGCAGGGGTCGGCGGGCGCGCCGGTCTCGCCCTCGCCCTCGCCGCTGCCCGCGCCGGTCTCCTCCCCGCTGTCGCCGCCGCCCTCGTTCGCGCCGCCCTCCTCACCCTGGCCGCCCTCACCGCCAGCAGCGCCGCGCACGGCCTCCTTGTCCGGGTGACAGGCGCACAGCAGCGACAGGAGGGCGTACATAAGGGCTCCGTTCTCCGGGGGGAGCCCAGCATAACCAGCGACCGAGGAGCGGTCTCGCGCGCTCGGCGCCTGGTCGCCTCCCGCGATCAGCCCCCGTCCACCCGCCCCGCGACCACCGGCTCCCGCCCCCGCCACAGGCGATCGTAGGCGGCCCACTCCGCCTCATCGGTGGTCCAGGACGCGTAGATCGCCACGCCGCGCAGGTGGCGTGGCGCGCCGCCCGGCAGCCCCGCCAGCCCCTGCCGCACGCCGCGGATCGCCGCTGCGATCGTCTCCGCGTCCGGTCGGTGCCAGGGCTCATCGTCCTCATAGCTGGGCAGGCCGACGCGCACGGTGCAGCCGCCCTCCTCCGGGGCGGGCAGCGCGGCCAGGGTGGCCGTCCACTCGGCCATCAACTGGGAGTAGGCGGCCGCCTGGTCCAGGCCGGTGTCGTAGGTCATCACGGCGAGGTCATCGGCGATGGCGCAGACCTGGGCGAGGAACGCGGGCGACCAGTGGACGTCGGGGAAGGGGTGTAGCGGCGTGGGCGGCGGATAAGCGGCGATGGAGAGCGTGCGGTCCCCGAGGGCGGCCTTCCACTCCCGCAGGAGCTCCAGATAGGCCTCCTGCTCGGGCAGGGTCTCCACGTTGAGCTGCACCCCCTCCACCGGGAGTTGCAGGACGGCCTCTCGCCAGGCTCGCAGGCGCTCCCGCTCGGTGAAGACGATGTCGCGCCCGCGCACGCCCCCGGTCCAGGGGTAGATGGCGATATCCGGCGCCAGCGCCTTCATGCGCGTGAGGAAGGCGCTGGCCACGGCCGGGTCTACGGGGTGGTGGACCTCGCCGTCGCGCCACCCTGGGCGACCCTGCGCGTCGGGCGGCCCGAGGAAGGGGTAGAGCTGGGTCACGCCGCGCGCGCGGAGCGTGTCCACCAGGGCTTGTAGCTCGGCGTCGGTCTTCGGCTCGTGCAGCCAGACCCGCCGCGCCCAGAGGCCGTTGTCGCTCCGGTCGAAGGTGTCCGCGGCGGCCTGCGCGACCGGGGGAGCCACCTCGGGCGTCGCGCGGCCCAGATACCAGCCCGCACCCAGCGCCAGGACCACGCACAGGACCAGCAGGAGGGCCGCTGGGCGCCTCATGGGCCGACCTCGGGGCGAGGCGCGAGCGCCAGCAGCTCGGCGGCGTCCTCGGCGATCTGGGCGGCCTCCCGCGCGCCGCTGTACACCCGCAGGCGCCCCAGCGCGCCGCGCAGGCCAGAGAGCTCCGGCAGGACGCCGCGCTCCAGCTCCTGTCCGATGTAGAGCGGCCCCTCCG
>CAZKWG010000499.1:0-6287 GCA_964556105.1 uncultured Enterobacterales bacterium
GGTATGCACCATACCAGTCCCAGGTCCACTCCCAGACGTTGCCGTGCAGGTCGCACAAGGTCCACGGTTTGACCTCGGCGGTGCAGACGTCGTGCGTCTCGCGGCCGCTGTTGTCGTCGTACCAGCCCGCCCGCGCCAGGTCGGCCTCGGTGTCGCCGGTGGCGTAGGCGGTGATGGTGCCCGCCCGCGCCGCGTACTCCCACTCCGCCTCGGTCGGTAGCCGGTAGCCGTCCGCGGCTCGGTCCCAGGTCACCTCGCCTCCCTGCTCGCAGTCCGAACCCACGGTGTAGGCGGGCCGCTTCTTTTCCTGCCTTGACAGCACGTTGGCGAAGCGCGCCGCGTCGCACCAGGAGACCTGCTCGACCGGGCGCTTCGCCCCCTTGAAGCTCGATGGATCCACCTTCAGCCCCGCCGCGTCCGCGTCCCCCGCCGCCTGCGCAGCGGATACCACGGCCGCCCACTGCGCCTGCGTCACCTCGCTCTGGCCGATGGCGAAGCCCGAGACGCGGACGAGGTGCTGAGGTCGCTCGGAGTCGTCGCTGCCCGCTTCGCCGTCCGGCGCGCCCATCATGAAGCGCCCGCCCGACAGGCCAACGAAGGTCATCGGCGCGTCCGGCTTCGCCGTGGTGGTCCAACTCGCCCCCGTCGGACCACCGGGGTTGGGCGTCGGCTCGGGTTCCGTCGCAACGGCCCCGGGCTCTTCGTCTGCAAGTGTCTCACCGGCCGCCTCAGGCGCATCTACGGCAGGCGTGACTGGCGGCGGTGGCGGTGGTGGCGGCGGAGACAGCTCGACCGCCACCACTCCAGGTGCCTCCCAGACCACGACCCGCCCCTGTTCGTCCAGTGTCACGCCAGGGATGGCCTCCGCCCAGCGCTCGGGCTCGGGACCACCGCCCAGGATCCCTGGCGGCAGGTCTCCCAGGATCTCGTCGATGATCTCTCCTGCCCTGTCCTGCGCACGCGCGTCGTCGTGCCCAGGCTCGCCCTCCTGAGGGAGGTCCTCGGGGAGGATCGCCATGCCCCCACTCACGATGGACGCCGCGACCCCACCGCTGACCGCCACCAGCCGCAGCCAGCTCAGCAGCCAGGCCAGGGGCGGCAGCGAGGCCAGGCCCCAGACGTAGAGGGGGAAGGCCGCGCTGAGCAGGGTGAGGGCCAGCCAGGCCGACACCCCGCCCCCAGCGACGAGCCAGCGCAGGCGGGGGCGCAGGCGGGCCTGGAGCTCGATGGCGCGCGCCCGCTGCTCGGGGTCGAGGCCGCCCCGGCTGGCGCGCTGCACCAGCGCGGTCGCGCGCAGCCAGGCCCAGGGGCTGACGCGGAAGCGCAGGGCGTCGGTGAGCGTCTCGGCCTCGTCCAGGTCGCGCTCGTGGTCCAGCCGGGCATCACCGTCCAGATCCTCGGCCGCGATGGGCGGCAGGCCCAGGGCCTCGTCCAGGGTGGGCTCGACCGGCGCCTGCCGCCGACGGGCGGCCCAGAGCTTCGCCAGCAGGGCGCGGGCCGCGAGGTGCAGGGCACGCTCCAGCTCTACTTCGCGGCTCTCCTGCTCTTCGACCACACGCTGGACGAGCTCGGCGATGGCGAAGGCGCTGGCCTCCTCTGGGCTGAGGGCGGCGGCGGTGTGGCTGGCCAGGGCGAGGAGGCGCTGGTCGGTGCGCTGAGGCAGGAGCAGCTCGCCCAGGAAGGCGTCCAGGCGCTCGGCCACGGGAACGCCGATCGCGACGCTCGCGTGTTGTGTCAACGCCAGGAGCTCGGAGCAGGTCAGCGTGCTGGCGCCGAGCAGGCAGGCGAGGTGCTGGCGCAGCTCGGCGCGGGTGGGCGTGGTGGTCCGCCAGCACAGGGCCAGCAGGGCGCCGCGCGTGGCTATGTCGGCGTCGAGGAGGACGTCCAGCCAGGTCTGGGCGGCGGGCGCTCCCGGCAGCAGGGCCAGGACGGGGCGGGGATCGGCGCCGAGGCGGTCGGTGAGCGCGGCGGCCAGGGGGCCGAGGCGGGGACGCTGGCCGGGGGGCTCGCGGGGCGGCGGCAGGCCCAGGGTCAGCGCGAGCGCACACAGGCGGGGCAGGAGGCTGGGGCGCTCCTCGGCGAGGGCCTGGAGCAGGGCGGCGGGGATCGGGCCGCGATCTTCCAGCGCCGCCACGAGCTGGTGCGCCAGGGTCGCCGGCTCGACGCGCTCCCAGGCGATGGTGGCGCTCAGCGCCTCGCCGTTGGGCAGGCCCCGCACCAGGCTCCACAGGCGCACCTGTCTGCCCGGCCCGTTGGCGACCGTCAGGATCAGCGCCTGCAGCTCGACGAGGGGCGGGGACAACGGAGCGGCACCTCGGGGTGTGACAGAGTGGGGCGGGGCGTAGGGGAAGTGGCGCGAGCGGGGTGGGGTGTGATGGGGGGAGGCGATCAAGGCTCGGAGGCGGGCGTAGGGAGGACGAGGCGGAAGCCCAGGTCGCTGCCCACCAAAGGAGGAGGCCTGTGATTCCGGGTTGCGGATCGGGTGAGGGGGAGGGGGAAGGCCCATGACCCGCCACGTACTGTTCGGACGATGCCGTACTCCGGCCCGGAGGGATCGCTGACGTCAGCAGGGTTGTAGGCGTCTTCGTACCAGTCCCAGGTCCACTCCCAGACGTTGCCATACAAATCGCAAAGACCCCAGGTACTCGTCGGGTACGTACAGACAGGTGCGGTCTTCGTTTGTCCATCATTGCAGTCTGAAGGGGGCCAGGGAGGATCAGTATACCATTTTATCTCTGATTGATCGTAGATGTTCGCGTAGTTACAGAGCTGCTCGGGATCGTCCCCGAAGAAGTATGCCGTCGTCGTCCCCGCTCGCGCTGCGTACTCCCACTCCGCCGCTGTCGGTAGTCGGTACCCGTCTGCAGTCCGGTCCCAGGGCACATCGCCATCGCCAGCCTGTTCACAGCCTGAACCCATCGTATACGCGGGCCTCTTGCCCTCCAGCCGTGACAGCACGTTGGCGAAGCGCGCCGCATCGCACCAGGAGACACTCTCGACCGGGAGTGATGCCCTCTTGTTGGTAGCGGGTGCCATTTTTAGGCCCTTCGCGTCGGTGTCGATCGAATTCTGGGCGGCCCGCACCACCGCCGCCCACTGCGCCTGCGTCACCTCGCTCTGACCGATCGCGAAGCCCGACACCCTCACCCGCCGCTGCGGGTGCTCGCTGCTCTCACCCACGCCCTCCGGGCTCCCCATGTCAAACACTCCCTCGGACAGCCCGACGAAGCTCATCTCCCCAGCCGTCCCCTTCCGCGCCACGTAGGTCCGGCCCGTCGGCCCGCCCGCTGGTGGATCGCCCAGCTTGCCCAGCGGCGGAGAGGAGATCTCGGGGTGGACCGCAGAGGGACTCGTGGAAGGGCTCTGGCTGCCAGCCGTGCTGGTCGATGTTCCGTATAGGACGGGCGAGCCGCCTGGGCGTAGCGCGTAGCTGGCGGGCGACAGGCTGGACAGGACCCAGGGTTCCTGCTTGCCTCCGGTCGCCTCCTGGACCTCTGGCGCGGCCTCGATGAGCGCGTCATACAGCGGCCTGCCCGGTTGGAAGGCCAGCGGCAGGACCGCCCTGCTGTAGGCCGAGCCCTGGCCCGTGTCGGCCGCGGTGTCGCCGCGCCGCGTGGCGTAGGCGATCAGCGTGCCGTTTGGCATCTCCTGAGGGCCATACACGGAAGGGTCGTTGTCCATCGTGCAGGTCGGGAAGGGCGAGCTTCGGCAGGCGTCCAGCACCACCACCCTGACCTTTGCCTTCGCCATGACGTCCAGCACGTAGCTCAGGGTGATGCTCTGCTCGAACAACGTCCCGCAGCCCTGGATGTCGGCGTCTACGGGGAAGAGGAGGTTCAGGTCGTTCTCCTCGGCGCCGTGGCCCCCGTAGTAGAAGAACGCCTCGTCCCCTGGCGCGATCTTCGCCTTGAAGGCAGCCAGCTTGTCCTTCATCTGCTGAAGCTTGCAGTCCAGGCACTGGTCCACGTCGAAGCCGGCGGCCTCGAGCGAGGTCGCCCACTGCGCGGCGTCTTTGACCGGCGACGGGAGCGGCTTGATGGGGTACGTCGAGTTGCCGATCACCAGCGCGACGCGCTTGCCGTCGTCGGCCCTCGCCGTGTTCGCGTCCTCGACCAGGGAAGGGACCAGGGCCGCTGCGCACAGGGCCAGCGCCCCCGCCAGGGCCAGTCGCCAGATCCTCGTCACTTCTGCTCCCCTGCGGTCGCCGCTGGCCCGAGCGGGATGGGCTCCCACAGCACCTGGTCGGGCCAGCCCGGGTGGGTCAGCCGGACGACCTTCTCGGCTCCGGGCGCCATCCAGGAGAAGCCGGTGATGGGCGCGGGCCGCGTCGGCGAGGCGCTGAGCGCGAGCAGGAGGCTGCGCGCGTCCGCCGCCGCGATCCGGCTGGCCTGCGGGAGCACCACCGGCGCCCCCGGGCTGAGCGCCACGACGTTGTCGCCCAGCGGCCAGATCAGCACAGGCGTGTTGTCCGCCTGTACACGCCAGAGCCAGGCATAAGCGGGGCGCGACGCGCACACCCAGATGGACACCCCGTCGGCGGGAACGGGCTCGGACCAGGTCCGAAGCTGGCCATCGGCGCCAGCGACGCCGAGGTGGCCCTCCAAGGGCTGGTTGGTCCACATGGCCTCGCAAGCCGCGGCGAGCTCCGCGGGCGCGGCGCCGTGGGCATTGAAAGAGGCGGCGAGGAGCGTGAGCAGCAACATGAAGGTCCCGAGCGGTAGGCGACAGCCTATCACCCGGGATCGACGCGCGCAGGGCGCGCGGTGGCCTGCCGCCAGCGTCGGGGCGCCCGGTGAGAGCCCTCGCGCTCCGAGCTCCCACCCTCACGCCGCCTCGACCCCCAGCTCCCCGAAGCTGCCCAGCGGCACGACCTTCCTCATCCCCGGCCGCAGCGCGATGGCGAACTCGACGACCAGCGCGCCGTCCGGGTCGCGGGCCGGTCGAGGCCCGGCGGCCCGCTTGTTGCGGATCTCCTCGGCGAGCTGCTCGCGCATGACCTCGGCGAGGCCGGCCGGCAGCACGAGAATCAAGTAACCTTTGAAGTTACGAAATCCGATCGAGCCCAACCGTTTCACGGGCACCGTGGCCCCTTCGCCGTCTGGGATCGCCAGCGGGTAGACCTCGACCTCACCGCCGGACTCGGTGGTGCGGCTGAAGCGGGGCGCCGGCATGAGCGGGTCGAGGATCTGGGCCAGGGACACGCCCAGCAGCGCCTCGACGCCGTCGATGCTGATCGGGCCGAGCCGGATGCGGGTGCTGGGCAGGCTGAGGTTGCAGCGCAGCACGCCCGGCTGCTGGGCGAGGGCCGGGTTCATCGGTCGCCCTCTCCGACGCCCTGCGGACCCTCCGTGGCGGGCACCAGGTCGCCGACCAGCGCCTCACGCTCAAGATCCGGCGCGCGCTCCGGGCGCGGGGGCTCGACGACGCGCAGCGGCGGCCGGCGTGGCGGGGCCTCCGTGGGCGCTGGCTCTCGGGCCTCGCGTGTCGGCGCGCGGCGGGATCGGCGGGGACGCTCCTCCTCGTCGGGCACGCTCTCGTAGATGAAGTCCGGGTCCTCATCGTCCGCCAGCTCGTCGGGATCCTCCTGCTCCTCTTCCTCCTCCTCCTCCTGGTTGCCGACGTCTTCGCCGTCCCAGCCATCGACCTGGATCAGGCTCGGCTGGTTGCTGGCGATCTCCTCCAGCGCGGCGCGGATGGGCTCCAGGTGCTCCAGCGCGGTGAGGTCCGAGCTCGCGATCTGCGCGAGCTTCGCCTCGATGCGGGTCAGGAGACCGTGGATGGACTCGAGGCCCTGCACCAGGCGGAAGAGCAGGTGCGTCTCGTGGAAGGCGCGCTCGTCCGGGGGCAGGACCACGTACTCGTTGAGCGCGGTCTGGAAGGCGGCGCGGGAGCGGATGTCGAAGATGGGATCGTAGAAGACGTGGACGGCGCGGGCGAAGAGAGGGCCGGTCGGCTTGTCGGTGGACTCCGCGCGCTCGGCCTGGGGGAGCTTGCGGTCGCGGTGTGAAGCGGTTGGGTCGGGCATGGGGGCGATCTCCGTTGGGGTGAGGGTCAGGCGGCCTGGGGCGGCGGGCTGCCGCTGGGTCGCTTCGAGGCGAGGAGCAGGAGCTGGGCCAGCTCCTTGCGGGTCTTTTCGTCCTTGAGCATGGTGCGAACCTGGGGGTCGCGGATGGCCTCCGCCAGCTCAGGGCTGGTGGCCACGATGTCGCCGAGCTCGGCCAGCTCGGGCGGCACGCCCAGCTTGCTGCTGGCCAGGACGCGGCCGAGGCTGCCCAGCTCGTTGAGGA
>CAZKWG010000500.1:0-6272 GCA_964556105.1 uncultured Enterobacterales bacterium
GAGGACGTAGCGGCGGCCGTCGGGGTGCGGGTACCAGCCGCCGGCGCTGGCGCGGCCTATGTGTACCCTGGTTCCACCGCGGGGCTGGACACGGCAGGCGCCATCACCCTCTCGGGCTCGACGGACAGCGCGTTCGGGACCAGCGTGGCGGGAGGAGATGATCTCAACGGCGATGGCTACGAGGATGTCCTGGTCGGGGCGCCGGGCGAGGACCGGGTCTACAGCCATCATGGCTCGGCCAGCGGCGTCTCGACGACGGCGGCCAGCACGCTCACCCGGACGATGATCTCCACCACGGACCCGGCTTACCGCTTCGGCTTCAACGTGGCCGCCGCCGGCGATCTGAACGGCGACGGATACGGAGACGCGGTGCTCGGGCGCGTCCTGATGGTGCGCTCTCTCGCCTATGGCCAACCGCTGGACATCGGCGCCATCTACGTGTTCATGGGTTCGGGCACCGGGCTGACGACCTCCGGTAGCACCACACATATCGGACCCGAGATCGGCGCGGCCATCGCCCCGATGGGGGACTTCGACGGCGACGGCACCCAGGACGTGGCGCTGGGCGACCTGAGCTCAACCCGGTCAGGCGGGGAGGTCCGAATCCTGCACGAGTACGTCTTCAAGTCGAGGCGCACCCACACCTGGTCAGAGCTGACCTTCGCGCCGGAGATTGAGGCCGCGGGGTATGGCGAGCTGGCTGTGCCGGCCGGCGACAATGACGGGGACGGGTATGCCGACCTCCTCGTCCAGGTTCAGTCGCCTGCAGCGTGGTGGTGGCTGCGTGGGTCGGCCACAGGCCCATCGAGCGCCGCCGATCTGGTCTTCGAGGCGGAGGACAGCGACGACACGACCCGTCATCGCTATTTTGTAGGAGACTGCGACGTCAACGGCGATGGCTTCGACGATCTGGCGGCGAGCGTGAGGCTCCCCGACGACGCCATGCACCATCTTCGGGTCTTCCTGGGAGGCGCAGACACGCTCTCGACCGATCCAGCCACGACCTCGGAGGTGGGCAGCACCAACACTTACGAGGACGAGATCGCATGCGCGGGTGACCTCGACGCGGACGGTTACGACGATCTCGTCTTCGTCGCCCCCTGTGACGGCGAGGCGGATCGCGACGGCTACGACTGGACGCGGGTCGACATGTGTGCTCTCGTCTTTGCTGGCTCGTCTTCGGGCGTGTCGTCAACGGCCACACAGACCATCGGTGTGCTCGGTCAGCGGGACGAGACGTTCTATGTGGAGCCTGCCGGGGACGTCAACGGGGACGGGTTCGCCGACCTCGCGTTGGGGTACACCTATGGGTCGGGAGAGGATGACGCGACGCTCTTCGTGTATCACGGGTCGGAGGATGGCCTCGAGGAGGACCCGACCTTCTTCGAAGGGAGCTTCGACTACAACGAGCCGGACCTCAGCCGGGCCGGAGATATCGACGGGGATGGGGTTGATGACCTGGTCTTCACCGCGGAGGAGTACGGGGATCCAATACTGCGATTCTGTCTTGGTTCGGCCGATGGGATCACATCGGCGCGGTGTGTAGACAGCTGGTGGGAGAACTGGGACTACTACGATCCCAGCTTCGGTCCCGTGAACGGCGCTGGCGTCTATGCGGGAATGGGTGATCTGGATGGCGATGGGGCGGATGATGTCGTCGTGGGCGGACTCAACATGAACTACACAGGCGCGACGATCCTGGCGACCTTCCTGGGGAGCGCCGACGGACCGGATGAATACCCGTCCATGGTGGTCGCTCCCTTCGACGACACGGAGCTGGCCGACGTGGTCACCGGTCTGTACAATGCTGGCGACGTAAACGGCGATGGCTATGCCGATCTGCTCACGTTCAGCAGCGCCGGTGACGCGTCCTATATGGGTGGGCACGTTGATCTGTTCTATGGTTATCGAGACGACGACGGGGACGGCGTGGTGGCCGGGGTCGACTGTGACGACAGCGACCCTGAGCTTACGGAGCGCACCTTCTATACCGACGCGGACGGAGACGGGTTTGGTGACCTCGACGGGCCGGTCAGCGCCTGCGAAGCGGCGGCGGGACGCGTCGCCGACGCGACGGACTGCGATGACGCAGACGCGCTGGCCTCGCCGGCCGGGATCGAGATCTGCGACGAGGTCGGGCGCGATGAGGACTGTGACGGGCTCGTCGATGACGCTGACGCCGATGTCATGGAGGAATCGAAAGGGGCCTGGTACGCCGACCGTGATGGAGACGGCCACGGCGATCCCATGGATGAGGTGCTGTCCTGCGCGGCACCCGAGTCCTATGTGAGCAGCGGTCTGGACTGCGACGACACGGACCCGATCTTCCATCCGGGGGCCGAGGAGGCCTGCGACGATCCGACCGACTATGACTGCGATGGCACGGTCTCCTACGCTGACGCGGACGGCGACGGCTACGCCGCCTGCGTGGAGTGCGACGACCTGGAGGCGGCCGCGTACCCGGGCGCGGTCGAGCGCTGTGACGGCCTGGACAATGACTGCGAGGGCACCATCGACCTGGACGCCGTCGACGCCACGATCTGGTACGCGGACGCCGACGGGGACGGTCATGGAGACGCCGCGGTCAGCGTCGAGGCCTGTACGGCGCCGGTCGGCCATGTCGCCGCGTCCGGAGACTGCGATGACGGCGACGGCGACGTTTTCCCGGGCGCCGAGGACGTCCCCGGTGACGGGCGGGACGAGGACTGTGACGGCGCGGACGCGCTGGTCGTGGACACCGGAGAGACGGGGGACACCGGGGACACCGGGGACACCGGCGAGACTGGCGAGACCGCGGCGACCGACACGAGCTCGCCGGCCGACACGAGCTCGCCAGCCGACACGAGCGCTTTAGAGCCTGGTGCTCCTCCTGGATGCTCCGGCAAAGGTGCCTCCTGCAGCGCGCAGCCCACGCGAGCTCGTCTGGGCCCGATCGTGCTGCTCGTGCTTGTGGCGACAGGGCGCAGACGCCGTTCAGGGGTCTGAAACGGGGTCAGGCAATGCGTTATGCGTTTTCCTCCAACGACCGCCTGCCTCATCCCGGCGCCGCTCCGCGCTCAGGCCCGCACGATCTCCGGCGGGATCAGCCCCATCTTCCCGGCGCTGTAGTCCCGATAGGCCTGCATCACCTCCTCCCGCGTGTTCATCACGAAGGGCCCGCCCCAGGCGACGGGCTCGCCCAGCGGCCGCCCGCCCAGCACCAGCGCCTGGGCAGCTCCCTCCGCCGCCAGGCTGAGGTCCGTTCCCGCGCCAAGCACCGCGAGCTGGCCGGCCTGCACCCGCTGGCCGCTCACGATGGCCTCGCCCTCGAAGACGTAGACGCCGACGTTGTGATCGACGGGGAGGGGCAGCGTCACGGCGGCGCCGGGAGAGAGCCGCCAGTGCTGGTAGAGGATGGGCGTGTGGGTCTGGATCACGGCGCGCGCCCCGAGGGCCTCGCCGGCGAGCACCGCCACGTGGGCGAGGCCGTCCGCGCTGGTGGCCTTCGGGATGGTGGCGGCGGGGATCTCCTGGTAGCGGGGCGGCGTGCGCTTCAGGGCGGCGGGCAGGTTCACCCAGAGCTGAAAGCCGTGCATGCGCCCGCCGTCGCGCTGCATCGCGAGCGAGGGCATCTCGCGATGGACGACCCCCGCGCCGGCGGTCATCCACTGCACGTCCCCGGGGCCCAGCGTGCCGGCGTGGCCGGCGCTGTCGGCGTGGGCGGCCTCGCCGTCGAGGATGTAGGAGACGGTCTCGAAGCCGCGGTGCGGGTGGTCGGGGGCGCCGATGGCCTGGCCCGGGCCGTAGGTGACGGGCCCGAGCTCGTCCAGCATCAGCAGCGGGTCGAGGTAGTCCAGCCCGCGGGTGGGGAGGGGGCGGCGCACGGTGAAGCCGCCGCCTTCGGTCTGGCGGTGGGCGGTGATCAGCTTGCTCACGGGGCGGAGGGTGGTCATGGGGGCTCCCGAGGCGCCCCTTCGTCTCGGGCGCTGCTCGTGGAACAGGATAGGATCGGTCAGGAGGTTGTCCAGTGCCAGAAATCTGGACTCACTCGTCAACATGCTGACCAGTCTCCCCGATCTCGACGCCGTGCGCGTCCTCGTCGCCATCGCCGAGGCGGGCAGCTTCCAGGCGGCCTCGCGGCGGCTCGGCGTCCCGCGCTCCACGGTCAGCTACCGGCTCGCCGGGCTGGAGGCGGCGCTGGGCGTGCGGCTGGTCTCGCGGACCACACGACGGGTGGGCCTGACCGAGGCGGGTCGGGCCTACTACGAGGAGGTGCGCGGCGCGCTGCAGGCGGTGGACGACGCCAGCCGCCGCGTCGCCGGCCTCGCCGAGGCGCCGCGAGGGCCGGTGCGCGTCTCGACCTCGACGGGCTTCGGCGCCACCTGGCTGCCGGAGATCGCCGCGCAGCTGCTGCGTCAGCACCCGGACGTGCAGCTGGTGGTGGACCTCTCCGATCGCTACGTGGATCTCGTGGCTGAGGGCTACGACGCGGCGATTCGCGGCGGGGAGGGTGGCGACACGACGCTGTTCGCCCGCAGCCTGGGGGCCAACCGCAGCGTCTGCGTCGCCGCCCCGGCCTATCTGGCGGGCCGCCCGCCGCTCACCCACCCGCGCGATCTCGCCCAGCACGCGGCGCTGCTGTACAGCGGGCCGCTCCACCAGGAGTGGATCTTCGAGCTGCCCGAGCGGGTCAAGGTGCCTGTCTCGGGGCGCTTCATCGTGAACAGTCATCGCCTGTTGGTGGAGGCCGCGGAGCGTGGTCTGGGCGTCGCGCGCGTCTTCCCCTTCCTGGTCGAGCCGGCGCTGGCGGCGGGCCGCCTGGTCCCCGTGCTGGAGGGCTGGCAGAGCCCGGAGGCGCACCTGCGGGTGCTGACGGCCGGCCCGCGGCATCGGACCGCGGCGCTGGAGGCCTTCCTCGCGGTGGTGGCGGAGGTGATGCAGCGCTGTGGAGGGCCCTGGGACCTGGCGGTGGAGCCCCCTCAGGCCGCGCGCTAAGCTGACCCGATGACGCCGCTCCTCCCGCTCCTCCCGCTCCTCCCGCTCCTCTTTGCGCCCGCCCTCGCCGCGCCGCCCACGGGCGCGCTCACCGAGGCCTTCGCCTGCCGCAACCTCGGCGACATGGTCGGCCCCGAGGACTACGCCGTGCTGGACCAGGGCGGCGCGCGGCGCCTGCTGGTCTCGGCCAACCGCTACCGGCCGCAGGATGAGGGACCCTCGGAGGGGATCTTCGCCCTGGACCTCGCGACCGGCCAGCACGAGAAGCTCGCGCTGCTCGACCGCGACGGGTGCAGCTTTCACCCGCACGGCGTGGACATCGGCGGGACACCGGAGGCGCCGGAGCTGTACGCGGTCGTCCACTTCTCCCCTGACGACGCGGACAACGCCGCCTGCAAGCTCCAGAAGGACGCGCGCGGCGAGCCCCTGCTGGACGCCGTCGAGCGCCTGGCCATCACGCCCGAGGGCCTGCGCTTCCTGGAGCGCCTGCAGGACCCGCTGCTGACGGAGCCGAACGATCTGGTGGTGACGGACGCGGGCCAGATCTTCCTGAGCAACAACCCGCAGTTCTCGACGTTCGGGCTGCTGGCGGGGCTGACCCTGGGCTGGCGGCCCAGCGTGGTGCTGGCCTACACGCCGGGCGCGGGCTTCCAGGTCGCCGCGCGCCGCTTCTTCTACAGCAACGGCGTGCTGCTGGACGACCAGGGCGATCTGCTGGTGGCCAGCTATGGCAAGCTGACCCGCTTCGAGGCGGACGACGACGGCTGGGAGCGAGCCGAGACCCTACGTTTTCGGGGCGCGATGGACAACCTGATGGTGGGCGAGGACGGCCGCCTCTGGGTCGCCGGCCACCCCAGCGCCGGGGCCTTCAGCCGCCACGCCAAGGACGGGGCGAACATCGGCCCCAGCGTGGCCTACGCGCTCTCGCGGAGCGGGGAGGGCTGGGCGCCGGAGCAGGGCTGGCTGGACGAGACGGGGACGGTGAGCGCCAGCTCCACCGCCTCGAAGCTCGGGGAGGAGCTGGTCTTCGCGCAGGTCTTCCAGCCGGGGCTGGTGGCCTGCGCGCTATAGTAGGCTGATACCGAGTCAGCGCTCCCTTCAAGGGTTCAGCGCGATCTACGTCTCGCGCAGCCGCGCGCGCACAGCGATCCCGTCATGGGGACGTGGCGCCGGGCCCGACGCACGCATCGGCCTCGAACCGCACCCGCTCCATCCCCTCCTCCTGGTACACGACCACATACCTGCCCGCCTCGGTCGGCCGGATCAGCGCCGACTTTGGCCACTCGGCCTTCACCACG
>CAZKWG010000501.1:0-6269 GCA_964556105.1 uncultured Enterobacterales bacterium
CCCCACCGCCCCCTTCGGGGGCACCTCCCCCACGAGGGGGGAGGGGGGCTGGTGGCGGGGCGTTCGGGGGCACCTCCCCCACGAGGGGGGAGGGTGGTTGGTGGCGGGGCGTTCGGGGGTGCCTCCCCCACGAGGGGGCTCGGGGTCAGGCGATGCGTGTTGCGTCTCGGCCGCCGATCTTCTCCACCTGAGATCAAGCAGGTTCTATCGTACAATTGCCCACCGCACCGCCCTCACCGCCGCGGCGCCACCGCCAGGGCCATCCACCGTTCCGGCGCCCGCCGCAGCGCCTCCGGATCGAAGGCCAGACCGCTGCTGTGCAGCAGACCCGCAGCCTGCTCCCGCTCCTCGCTGGCACCTGGCACCCCGCCGCGCTCCAGCACCGCCGCCAGCGCAATGCGGCTGCGCGCCTCCTCCACCCGCTTGCCGGCGCCCACGAGGTGCGCGACGCTCTCGCGCAGCGCCCGCTGGCCTGAGTCCAGGTCTCCGGCCTCGGCCTCCAGAAGACCGATCACGCGCAGCGCGAGGCCCAGCATCTCCACCTGACCCTGTCGTACGGCCTCCTGATGCGCCTGCCAGGCGCTGCCGAGCGCGTCCTCCGCTCGCCCCAGTCCGGCCTCGGCCAGCGCGAGGTAGACCAGCCCCTCGGGCAGGACGGCGTGATCGCGGGCGCGGGTGGCCTCGTCGATGGCGAAGCTGAGGCGGGCGAGGGCCTCGCGCCAGCGCTCCAATCCAACATAGGCCGCGCCCGTGTTCAGGTTCCACAGGCGGCGGGCGAGCTGGGGAGAGGCGGCCCGCCGGCGCTCCAGGAAGCGGTCATAGCAGGCGAGGGCCTCCTCGTAATTGCCCTCCATCCGCGCGATCTCGCCGAGCGAGTTGTGGACGTGGCCGGCGTTGTTCAGGATCTCGGGGTCGTCGTGGCGGACGCTGATGTCCAGCAGGCGCTGGTAGGTGGCGCGGGCCTCGGCGTAGCGCCCGCAGAACTCAGCGCCGACGCCGCTGGTGCGCAGGGCGGCCGTCAGGGGGAGCGGGTCGCCCAGCGCCTCGGCGATGGCGAGACCCTGGGCGGAGAAGCTCAGGATCCCGGGGCCATCGCCCGCCATGTAGGCGAGGTAGGCCCGCCGGCTCAGGGCCAGCGAGGCCTCCCGCTGCGCGCCGCTGGCGCGGAGACGGGTGACTAGATTATCTAGTGTCAAAATGCCCTCTTGCAGGCGTCCCAGGCGGGCCAGCAGCGGTCCACGCCGGCCGTCGACCTCGTCGGCCAGGGCAGGGTCGGCGCGCAGGGCGCGATCGAAGAGATCGAGCGCCTCGGCCGCCGCGTCCACGCCGCGGGCGGTCTCAGCGGCCTCCACCCACAGGCGGGCGGCCCTTGCGCGCTCCCCCGCGCGCTCGAGGTGCCAGGCCTGGGCGTGGACGCGGCGGGCGTCGGCCCGACCGGGGCCAGACTGTGCCTGGGCCGCGAGGGCCTGCGCGGCCAGCCCGTGGAGCTGCTGGCGGCGGCTCTGCAACAGCATCCCGTAGGCGGTCTCCTGCATCATCGGCTGGACGAAGCGGGCGCGACCGCCGGCGCGCAGGAGGATCAGCCCCTCCTCTTCGAGGCGCGCCCAGGCGTCGAGGTCCTCGCCCAGGTGCAGGTCCACGTCGGCCACGCTCAGCTCTGCGCCCAGCACGGAGGCCAGCTCCAGGCGCTCGCGGAGAGGCTCGTCGAGGCGGTCGATGCGCGCGGCGAGCAGGGCGTAGAGGGTCGGGGGGAGCTCCTGCTCGGCCTGGCTCGCGCGGGTGGGGTCGAAGCGCCAGCGGTCGTCCTCCCAACGCAGCGCGCCCCGGTCGCGGAGCTGACGGAGCTGCTCCTCGATGAAGAGCGGCGCGCCCTCGCTGCGCGCGACGAGGCGCTGGATGGCGTCGGGCGGCAGCTCGTGGCCCGGCCCGAGCAGGTTCTCCACGAGGCGCACGCTCTGGCTGGGGCTCAGCGGACCCAGGCTCAGGGAGAGGGTCGGCAACCCGAGGCGCGCGGCCTCCTCGCGGAGGGTGGCCTCGTGCTCGGCGCCGCCCTCGGGACGCCGCACCAGGACGAGGAGCAGCGGCAGGCGCGCCGCCAGGGGCAGGACCTGCTGAAGCAGGGCGCGGCTGGAGTCGTCCGCCCACTGCAGATCGTCCAGCACCAGGGCGCGCGGACGGGTCAGCGCCGCCTGCTCCAGCAGCGCGAGCAGGGCCTGGATGGCGACCGCGCGGCGCCCTCCCTGGTCCAGCGAGGCGACGGCGCCCCGCTCCAGGGTCAGCGGCTCCAGGGTCAGCGGCGCCAGGGCCTCGCGCAGCCCGTAGGCGCGACCCTCGGCGCCGACGCGCGCCTCGAGCGTGTCTACCAGGGCCTCCTCTTCGAGCAGGCGCGCGACGATGTCCGACCAGGGGTGGAAGGGGATGGCGCTGCCAAAGGAGATGCAGCGCCCCAGGACCGCCGACCAGGGGGCCTGCTCGCCGGGGCTCGCCGTGCGCAGGGCCTCGCGCGTCAGGCGGGTCTTGCCGATGCCCGCCTGCCCCTCCAGGGTCACGAGCCCGCCCAGCCCGCCCATGAGGCGCTCCAGGGCCTCGGTGATCCCGCGCAGCTCGGCGTCGCGGCCGATGAGGGGGCTCTCCAGGCCGGGGACGCCGCGCTGCAGCTCGAGGTCGTGGTGGACCGAGAGCACGCGCCAGGCCTCGACGGGGCCGTTGCGCCCGCGAAGCTGGAAGCTCCCGCGGAGGTCCAGGGTCGCGCGCCCCCGCAGGCGGGCGGCCGTGGCGTCGCCGACGAGGATCTCCCCGGGGCCGGCCTCGCCGAGCAGGCGGCTGGCCACGTTGACGGCGTCGCCCAGGGCCGAGTAGCGCGCCGCCTCGCCCGCGCCGAGCACGCCGGCCACGACCACCCCGGTGCCCACGCTGGCGTGGAGCTGCAAGGGCAGGCGGAGCCCGAGCGCCTCTTCGACCTCGCGCTCCAGGTCGGGCAGGGTGGCGAAGACGTCCAGCGCGGCGCGAACGGCGCGCTCGGCGTCGTCCTCGTGCGCGCGCGGCGCGCCGAAGAGGGCCAGGGCGGCGTCTCCGATGAACTTGTCCAGATAGCCGTCGTAGCGCTGAACGGCGGCTTCGACGCGCTGGAAGAGCCGGTTGAGCACGTCGGTGACGATCTCGGGATCCAGGCGCTCGCTCAGCGCCGTGAAGCCGCAGACATCCAGGAAGAGCGCGCTGACCATGCGCCGCTCCCCCCGGTAGGGCGTCGTCCGGACAGGGGGCGGCGGGAGGGCGGGCACGACGACATTGTGCCACGGGTGAGCCCTCCTGGCGCAGAGGACGGTTGACCCGGGGGCCGAACTGTCATTACTCTCCTGTGACGTCTCGGTGAACACGGGGTGGTGTTCGGTATTTCCTCACAAAAAGCGGAGATCACATGGCGGTCAAGGCCTACGACACGACGAACATCCGCAACATCGTACTCGTCGGACACGGCGGCTGCGGGAAGACCTCGCTGGCCGAGGCCATGCTGTTCGTGACGGGCGCGACGACGCGCCTCGGGAAGACGATGGAGAAGACCTCCATCCTCGACTTCGAGCCCGAGGAGCACAAGCGGGGCGGCTCGACCGCGACCGCGCTGGCCTGGACCGACTGCCTGGGCGTGAAGCTGAACCTGCTCGACACGCCGGGGGACCAGAACTTCCTCTACGACGCGTTCTACGCCATGCGCGGCGCCGACGCGGTCGTGCTGGTGGTCAGCGCGCCGGACGGGGTCGAGGTCAACACCGAGCGCTTCTACAACGAGGCGGTGCGCCTCGGGCTGCCGGTCGCCGTCTACATCAACAAGATGGACCGCGACCGCGCCAACCCGGCCCAGTGCGTGGCCGACATCAAGGAGCACCTGGGCGCCAAGGTGGTGCCGGTGCAGCTCCCGGTGGGGCTGGAGCACAGCTTCAAGGGCGTGGTCAGCCTGTTCGGGAAGTGCGCCTACATCTACCCGATGAACGGCTCGGGCAAGTACGACAAGGTGCCCGTCCCCGCGGATCTTCAGGCCGAGGCGGACGCGGGCTGGAAGCTGCTCATCGAGGAGGTGGCGAGCACCGACGAGCGCCTGCTGGAGAAGTACCTGGAGGGCGAGGAGATCACCGACGAGGAGATCCGCGTCGCCTTCCAGGAGGCCATGCTGCACGGGGAGATCGTCCCGGTCATCTACGGCGCCGCCACCGAGTGTGTCGGCGCCCTCTCCGTCTCCGAGCTGGCGGCCTGGGCCTTCCCCCACCCGCTCAAGCACCCGAAGCTCGAGGTGGTGATGGGCAAGGAGACGGTGGAGCGCACCTGCTCCGCCGACGACCACTTCCTGGCCCAGGTCCTGCACACCACCATCGACGAGCACTCGGGCAAGCTGTCGATCCTGCGCATCTACTCGGGCGCGCCGCCCGCGGACAACCTCGTGCTGAACAGCACCCGCGGTGTGACGGAGCGGCTCGGCTCGATGCTGGCGCTGCGCGGCAAGGAGCGCGACGCGCTCAATCAGGTGGTCTGCGGTGACATCGTCGCGGTGCCCAAGCTCAAGGACACGCACACCGGCGACACGCTGTGCGAGCCGAAGCACGTCACGATGATGCCGCCCATCGAGGTGCCGGCGCCGATGATGTCGCTGGTGCTGAAGCCGGCCACCAAACACGACGAGGACAAGCTCAAGACCGCCATCGAGCGCGTGCTGGAGGAGGACCCGACGCTGTCGGTGACCTTCGAGAGCCTCACCCATCAGGTGGTGCTGCAGGGCATGGGCCAGGCGCAGATCGAGATGGCCATCGAGAAGATGCGCCGCAAGTACAAGGTCTCCGTCGAGACCGACCTGCCGCCGGTGCCCTACCGCGAGACCATCAAGAAGGCCGTGAGCAACGTCGAGGGCAAGCACAAGAAGCAGACGGGCGGCGCCGGGCAGTTCGGCGTGTGCTTCCTGAACGTGCGCCCGCTGGAGCGCGGGGGCGGCTTCGAGTTCGTGGACCGCATCACCGGCGGCGCCATCCCGCGCCAGTTCATCCCCTCGGTCGAGAAGGGGGTGCGCGAGCGCCTGAAGCGCGGGTACCTGGCCGGCTATCCCATCATGGACGTGGCGGTGGAGCTGGTGGACGGCAAGTACCACGAGGTGGACTCCAAGGACGTGGCCTTCCAGATGGCGGGCTCGAAGGGGCTCAAGGCGGCCTTCGAGAAGGGGGGCTCGGTCCTGCTCGAGCCGATCTACGCGCTGGAGATCGTGGTCCCCACCGGGTCGATGGGCGACATCCTGGGCGACATCACCAGCCGGCGCGGGCGCGTCATCGGCATGGAG
The DNA here is from genome assembly GCA_964556105.1 of uncultured Enterobacterales bacterium. Lineage (GTDB taxonomy): Bacteria > Myxococcota_A > UBA796 > UBA796 > CAZKWG01 > CAZKWG01. The sequence continues at coordinate 5,318 of CAZKWG010000501.1, forward strand.
CCGCGCGGGCGCAACACGGTGATCAACGCCGCCGCGCCCCTGGTGGAGGTGCAGCGCTACGCGCAGGACCTCAAGTCCATGACGGGGGGCAAGGGCGTGTTCACGATGAAGCTCCTCGGCTACGAGGATGTGCCGTCGCACCTGGTCAGCAAGATCGTCGCGGCCTCGCCCTTCATCGTCAAGGACGAGGAAGACGAGTAGCGTCGCGGCTACAATCGGGGGGCTCCAGGGGCGGTGCCCTGGAGCGCTCCGAGAGGCGCCTGTGTCTGACGCCATCCCCTTCGACCGGCTCGGCATCCCCGAGCCGCTGCGGGCTCGCCTGGGCCCCAGCACGCCTGTGCCCGCGCGCCTCGCCATCGCGCGCGGGCTCCTGCCCATGCCGCCCGACGTGCAGCTCGCGGTCTGCTACGCGCTGGTGGACGACACGAGCGAGGACGTGGCGAAGGCCGCCGCGGAGTCGCTGCGCGGGCTGCCGCTCAAGCAGCTCTTCAACGCGGTCTCCGAGCGCACGCACCCGAAGATACTAGAATATCTAGTCGAGTTCCGCGAGGAAGAGCCGGAGCTCGACGCGCGCTTCCTGCGGCTGCGCGCCCTGAACACGCGGGCGGCGCGCCTGATCGCCCGCCGCGGCGGCGCCACCATCTGCGAGGACATCGCGCGCAACCAGGAGCGCCTGCTCATGTCGCCCGAGGTCGTCCTCGAGCTGCATGCCAACCCCAACGCCACCGACGCCGTCGTCGAGCGCGCCGTCGAGTTCCTCCGCTTGGAGGCCGAGTGTCCGCCGCTGCCCGCGGTGCGCCCCTTCCGCGCCAGCTCTCCCCAGGCGCCCGAGGCGCAGATCCCGGTCCCTGTGGTCGAGGCCCGCTACCTGGACATCGACCCGGAGGCGGAGGTGGCGGCGGCGCTGGCGGGCCTGCCCTCTCCAGCGCTCGAGGCCGGCTCGGGCGCGGCG
>CAZKWG010000502.1:0-6268 GCA_964556105.1 uncultured Enterobacterales bacterium
CCCCCACGACCCCGAGCCCCCACCTGCCCTATCCCATTCGCTGGCCCCTGACCTCTCCCCGCCGCCCGCGCTCGACGAGCCGCTCGACGCCATCGGCGCCGCGGCGCTGGGCGGCCTGCGCCCTGGGCAGGCGGCCACCGGCGGCCTCAGCGTGGTCCTGGACGCACGGCAGGCGCCGTTCTGGGCCGACCTGCGCCTCTATGGCGTCTTCTCCAGCGGGCTGATCCCGGTCGAGGGCGACGACGCGCTCGGCCTCTGGGGGCTCTCGGGCAGCGCGGGCTGGGCGCCTCGCAGCGGCCCGATAGAGCCGGCCTTCGGCGCCGGGATCTCGCTGAACCGCGTCCGCTTCCAGCAGCCGGGCTGGGTGGCCCAGCTCGCCTGGGATCCCGCGCTGCACCTGGACGGGGGGGTGGGCCTGCCCATCGGGGGCCACCTGCGACTGACCCTCGGCGCACGCGTCGGCGTGGATCTGCGAAAAATCACCTTCGACGACCCGTATGGGGATGATCCCAGCCTGGGGCGGCTCTGGGTCTGGCCCATGGTCGGCGTTACTTTGCCCCTGGAGTGATCGGAACGCGAGGGTGAGCGCAAGACAGGGCATGGTGAGCCTGATGCACGCTCCGCACCCTGCCGACGCCCTGATGGAGCGTCTGCTGCCCCTGGTCGGCGCCTGGTGCGCGCGACTGGCGGGTCCCGGAGTAGACGCCGAGGCGGCGGCGCACGACGCCCTGCTGGTGCTGCTCCGCCGACGACAGGAGCTCCGGCCGGACGCGCCGGTCGAGCCCTGGGCCTGGGGGATCACGCTGCGCGTGCTGCGCGCCCACGGTCGGCGAGCCTGGCTGCGCCGCTGGCTGCCGGGCGAGGTGCCCGAGGGACGGAGCAGCTCGGACCCGGTCGGCGCGCTCGAGGCGCAGGATCTCGCCCGCCAGGTGCGCCGCGTGCTGTCCAGCCTTCGCCAGGAGCACCGCGAGGTGCTCGTGCTCTGCGACGTCGAGGAGCGCACCCGCGCCGAGGTCGCCCAGATCCTCGACCTCCCCGAGGGGACCGTGGCCAGCCGGCTCCGACTGGCTCGCCAGGCCTTCCGCGCCGAGGCCACCCGCCAGGACCTGGCCTTCGTTCAGCGCCTTGGAGGCGACGATGCCTGAGTATCGCGACCTGATGGCCGCCTTCCGCGAACAGAGCCGCCTCTCTTCCGAGGCCGCCCAGCGCCTCCGTGACGGCCTCGACCAGCCCGCGCCGGCCCCCGCCTGGCGTCGCCCGGCCCTCGTCGCGCTCGCCGCGTCCGCCCTGGGGGCGATCGCCCTCTGGGGTCTGCTCGACCAGCCGCCGGCGCCGATCGGCGGCCCGCTGAACTCTGGCCCGCTCACCGCGGAGGTGCAGCTTCAGGTCAGCGGCGTGGGCAGCGCGACGGGGACGGCGCGCGAGGTCCAGCTTCAGTGGCAGGCCGGGACCTTGAACGTGGAGCTGGAGCCCGAGCGCGGGGTGAGCCTGGTCGTGCAGACCGAGGAGGCGACGACCCGCGTGGTCGGCACCGGCTTCGCCGTGCTGCGCGACGCGCTGGGCACCACCGTCCTCGTGCGTCACGGCGCCGTCGAGGTGCAGTGCGTCGGCGGGGCCGCGCGCCGGCTGCTGGCGAACGACCAGCAGAACTGCCCCCCGCGCAGCGCCGCCGGCCGCCTGGGCCGGGTGCGGGCCCTCCAGGACAGCGGGGCGGAGAACACCCTGCTGCTGGACGAGCTCGAGGCCGCCCTGAGCCTGCCCGACGCGACGGGCGACGTGGCGCTCGAACTGTACAGCGTACAGCTCGACACCCTCCTGCGCATGGACCGCCGCGACGACGCCCTGGCGCTGGCGGAGACCCTCGCGCGTCACGACGGACCGCGCACGCTGGAGGCGCACCGGGTGGCCGCGCGCCTGCGGCTCTCCCTCCCCTCGGGCCCGGACTGTGCCGGCGCCCTCCCCCACCTGCGCGCGCTCGCGGCGAAGGATCGCCTCGAGGCCGACGCGCCCTGGCTCACCACCTGCGAGAAGGAGTCCACACCATGATTCTCCTCATGTTCCTGGCCTGCGCCGACATCACGTTCTCTCTACAAGGAGGCGGCTTCTTCAGCGGCGAGACCGGCGCCGACTCGGGCTGGGACACCGCCTGGGACTCCGGTGGCGGCGGCTGGGACAGCGGCTGGCCCTGGGGAGGCGGCGACTCGGGCGACTCGGGCGGCTCGGGCGGCTGGGGCGACACCGATGACTCGGGCGCGCCCGTCGGCGCCTCCGACGGCGACTATGGCGACATCCTCACCATCCCCTTCTCCATGGGCACCGTGAACTTCCTGCGCACGGGCGACCTCAACGGGGACGGGCTGGTAGACGTCGTCGTCACCGGCGCGAGCATGGACGGCTGGACCTACGGTGATCGCGGCATCACGCTGGGTCAGGCCATCCAGCAGACGGACGGCAGCTTCACGGTCAGCGAGACCACCCTCGAGGAGACCAGCGGTGTTCGCGCGATCTTCGACCTCGGCGACGTGGACGGCGACGGCGACGACGACATCGTGCTCGGCCACTTCACCGGCTTCACCACCTGGCTGGGCGGCCCCGACGGCCTGACCCGCGGAGACACGGTCACCAAGGCCTGGACCAGCGGCGTGGGCCTCGGCGACACAGACGGGGACGGGGACCTGGACCTGGCGATCATGGACAACGAGCTCGAGGCGACGACCTACGAGAACGACGGCGCGGGCGACTTCACGGAGCGGGACTCCATCGCGCTGGACTGGAGCTACTCGGGCGACTTCGACTACTCGGACGCGCTCCTCCACGACATCGACGGCGACGGGAACCTGGACCTGCTGACGCTGGTGCCCTGGAATTACGGGGCGGCTCCGTCGATCTCGGCCTTCCTCGGCGACGGCGCGGGCGACTTCGACCACACCGCCATGTCGCCGGCGGAGGGGGTGGGAGGCGGGACCTATCAGCTCCCGGCAGGGGACTTCAACGGGGATGACGACCAGGAGATCGTCCTTGGATCGAGCTGGGAGGACATCCAGGTCCTGCCCTGGCGGGACGGAGGCTTCGACGACCCCGACACCGTGGGGGCCTCGACGAGCGGCGCCCACCTGTTCTCGACCGGCGACGTGGACAACGACGGCGACACGGACCTCCTGGCCTCGCGCGGCTTCACGGTCGAGATGCTCGAGCAGGACGGCGCGGGGCTGCGGACGGCCGGCGTGCTGACGGTGACCGACACGCTCGCGGGCACGGTCGCCTGCGACGCGGTGGACCTCGGCGATCTGAACAATGACGGCTGCCAGGACATCGTGCTCGCCTCCTACCCGGACGGCATCATGGTCGTCCCCTACCTGTGCGACGCCGCGGAGCCAGAAGAGGAGGAGGAGGACGACACCGACGCCGAGATTCCGGGAGAGGAGTACGGCGACCCGGACAGCGGCTTCGACACCGGCGTCCCGGTCCGGCCGAAGAGCACCGGCCTCTGCGCGACCAGCCCGAAGAGCGGCCTCGCCCTCTCCCTGTTCGGTCTGGCGGCGGTCTTCCTCCGTCGGCGGCGCCTGAGCGACTGAGCAGGCCGATCCAACGAGAGAGGGCCCCCGCTGTCGGGGGCCCTCGTGTTGGTGGTGCCGCGGTGGCTCAGCTCGTCTTGGGCTTGGGCGGGATGAGCCAGGAGGCCGTGATGCCGCCGATGATGCCCAGCGAAGCCCCGATGGGGAACTTGCCGCCGAAGGCCTCATTGAGCCAGGCCATCTTCAGGCCGACGAAGACCAGCACCAGCGCGAGCCCGTACTTCAGCAGGTGGAAGCGGTCCATCACGCTGGCGAGCATGAAGTACAGCGAGCGCAGCCCCAGGATGGCGAAGATGTTCGAGGTGAAGACGATGAGCGGCTCGTCGGTGACCGCGTAGATGGCGGGGACCGAGTCGATGGCGAAGATGATGTCGGAGAACTCGACGACCAGCAGGGCGATGAGCAGCGGCGTCCCATAGAGCACGCCGTTGCGGCGGACGAAGAAGCGCTCACCCTCGAGGGAGCCGGTGATGGGCAGGAAGCGGCGCACCAGGCGGATCAGCGGGTTCTTCTCGGGCTCCATCGGCTTTTCGGGGCCGAACATGAGCTTGACGCCCGTGAGGATGAGGAACACGCCGGCCACGACCACCACCCAGTGGTACTGAAGCAGCACCGCACCCAAGGCGATGAAGATCGCTCGGAACACCAGCGCGCCCAAGATCCCATAGAAGAGCACCCGGTGCTGATAGGCGGCGGGGACGGCGAAGTAGCTGAAGACCACGGCGAACACGAAGATGTTGTCGACCGCCAGCGCCTTCTCGATGACGAAGCCGGTGAGGAACTCGAGGCCGACGGCGTTCGCCGCGACGTTGGGGTCGAAGCCCGGGATCGCCATGAGCCGCGGGTCAACGGCGAAGGTGGTGCGCGCGTAGTAGTACAGGCCCACGTTGAAGATCAGCGCCAGGCTGATCCACACCGCCGTCCAGCCAGCGGACTCCTTGAAGGTGACGGCGTGGGCCTTGCGATGAAACACGCCGAGATCCAGGGCGAGCATCCCCAGCACGAAGAGCAGGAAGCCCCCGTAAAACCACCAGTACTCGGCGAAAGGAAAAAGATTGACGTCCATTCTCGGGAGCTCCTCCTTGTGCACCCAAGATAGCCCGTTCACGCTGTTCGACAATCCAGATAAAACAACGTGTTTCAATCGTAAAAACCGATATTTAGCGAACCCCTCCTCGCGGCCCGAAGAGCGCACGAGGAGGGGTCCGAGGAGAGGTCCGAAGGAGGGTCGGACCTTGTCGATTATCTATTCTCTCGAGGCCGCCCCGCGCCCGCGGCGACGCGCCAGCCCGAGCGCCAGGCCCAGCCCCGCCAGCCAGCCCCCGCCGCCACCGCCCGCGCCGGTCGCGCAGGCGCAGCCGCCGTCCGCCTTGCCCTCGCCCGTCTCGTCCTGGGAAGGATCGCCGCTGTCCAGCTCGACGTACGCGTCCTCGCCGTCGCAGTCCTGGTCCACGCCGTCGTTGGGGGTGTCCGTGACCTGAGGACCGAAGGCCGGGTCGCTGTCGTCGCAGTCGCCCTCGCAGGTCATCACGCCGTCCTCGTCGCGATCCTCTTCGTTGGCCCGGAAGTCTCCGCTGCAGTCGGTGTCTTTGCCGTCGCAAGCCTCCTCCACGCCGGGGAGAACGGTCGGGTCGGCGTCGTCACAGTCTATGGCCGCGTCGCTCAGCGCCTCACCGGCGTCCAGGCAGTCCGCGTCGGCCGACGCGGATGCGGTCTCGACGCGCGCGCCGTCGCCGTCGCTGTCGCCATAACACAGCTCGAACCCGTCACAGTCCTGGTCCGCGCCATCGCCCACGAGCTCCTCGGCCCCCGGGTAGGTGTCGGCGGCCGCGTCGTCGCAGTCCCCGGCGCAGACGATCCAGAGGTCCGCGTCCCCGTCCTGCTCGTCGTCAGGCAGCACGCCGTCGCAGTCCGTGTCTTTGCCGTCACAGACCTCGGTCGCGCCAGGATGAACGGTCGCGTCGTCGTCGTCACAGTCATCGCCGCCCAGGAAGCCGTCGCCGTCATCATCCTGGGCGTAGCCCAGATAGACGTAGGCCACGCCGACGGACCTGTCCGTATAGGGCGCGCCCACGATGACGTCGTCCTGGCCATCGCCGTTGACGTCGCCGATCCCAGCGGCCTTCTCGCCGTAGCCGGTGGACTCGCCCAGAGCGCCCAGCGTGGCGTCTGCGATGTCGTCAGGACCGTCGCCCGAGCTGCCGTGGTAGATGTTCACGCCGCCGGCGCCCAGGCCCGTGCTGGTGACCATCGAGATCCCGGAGATCAGGAGGTCGTCGATTCCATCCTCGTCGACGTCGCCCGCGGCGCCGACAGCGTAACCAAACCAGTCGGCTCGCCCCCCGCTGGTGAAGCGCGTGGTCGCCGCGCTGTCGGGCCCGTCCTCCGCGCCCAGGAAGAGGTAGGCGGCGCCGGCATAGAAGTCGTCGAGGTAGGCGCCGACCAGCACATCGTCATAGCCGTCCGCGTTGACGTCTCCGACACCCGCCAGGCTGATTCCGAAGACGCCCAGGCCACCGCTCCCCTCCAGGTAGGTGACGTCACTGTCATCAACACCCTCGGCGCTCCCAAAGAAGAGATGGACCTCCCCCGCACCGTCATAGGCCATTGGCGCGCCGACGATCACGTCGTCGTAGCCGTCCCCGTTCACGTCCCCCGCGCCGTCAACGGTCGTACCGAACTGGGCGTTGGTC
>CAZKWG010000503.1:0-6258 GCA_964556105.1 uncultured Enterobacterales bacterium
CCAGGTACTCGGGCCCGATGAAGCCCACCACCGTGTTGACCAGGAAGGGCTTGTAACGCCGCGCGAAGCCGTAGCAGCGCGCCTCCAGCGTCACCTGGTCGGCGCCGTGGTGACCGTCGCTGGACAGCGCCGAGCCCTGGCCAGTCTCGAAGTACATGAAGTTGGGGCCGCGGCTGGTCGTCTTCTCGCGCATCAGCGCGTAGGCCTCGTCCATCAGCTTGATGGAGATGCCGAAGGCGCGGTTGGACCTCTCTGAGCCGGCGAAGCTCTGGAACATGAGATCCATCGGGCAGCCCAGCTCGAGCGCCTTCATCTGGACCGTGACGTGGCTCAGCACACAATGCTGAGTGGGGATGCCGTTCGTCGTGCGCAGCGCGTGCAGCTCGCGCAGGATCTCCGCCGTGCTCTCCGGCGTGTCCGTGGCGGGGTTCACGCCGATGACGGCGTCACCGCAGCCGAAGCTGAGCCCCTCGCGGGCGCTGATCAGGATGCCCTGCACGTCGTCGGTGGGGTGGTTCGGCTGCACGCGCGAGGAGAGCCGGCCCGGCAGGCCCAGCGTCCCGTTGGCGCGCACCACCACCTCGCACTTCTTCGCGACCGTCATCAGGTCCATGTTGCTCATGAGCTTGGCGACGGCGGCCACCATCTCTGGCGTGAGCCCGGGTGAGATCGAGCGGATCACCGGCCCGGTGGTGCTGGTCTCCAGCAGCCACTCACGAAACTGCCCGACGCTCAGGTTCTTTACGGCGGCGTAGGCGCTCGGGTCGAGCGTGTCCTCGACCAGGCGCGTCAGCTCGTCCACCTCGTAGGGGATGACGGGGCTCGCCCGCAGCTCGGCCAGCGTGATCTCCGAGAGCACGGCGCGCGCGGCGACCCGCTCCACCGGATCGCGGGCCGAGACGCCGGCAAGATCGTCGCCGCTCTTCGGAGGATTGGCCTTCGCCAGCACCTCTTTGACAGAGGCGAAGCGCCAGGTGCTTCCACGGATGGTCGCGGAGAGATTCACATCGGGAGTCTAACCGATGCGGGCCCGCCCGCGCTATGTTCGCCGGCATGACACGAACGATGCTGCTTCTCGCGTTCTGGCCCGCCCTCGTCGCCTGCTCGGGCGATCCGAAGCCCACGCCTGCGGACGACACGCTCCCCGACGGCGAGAGCGGCGTCCCCGACGGCGAGGACAGCGGCGCGGAGACCGCGGACGGCGAGGACACCGCGACCGAGGTGATCCCCGACCCCTGCGCGGACGTGAGCTGGCCGGCGGTGACGCTGAACGAGCTGGTCGCGGCCAACCTGGCGGGGCTCGCCGATGGATCCGGGGAGACCTCGGACTGGATCGAGCTGGTCAGCCGCGCCGGGGAGGACGTCGATCTCGGCGGCTGGAGCCTGGTGGACGCGGACGACAACGCCTGGACCTTCGCCCCGCTCACCCTCTCGCCGGACGAGGTCCTGCTGCTCTGGGCCGATGGCCAGGACAGCCAGGGCGACCCCGACGCGGGCGGGGAGATCCACCTCGGCTTCAAGCTCTCGGCTGAAGACGCCGGGCTTCGCCTGCTCGCCCCCGATGGCTGCGTCTGGGACGAGGCCCTGCCCGGCCGGCTCTACGGCGACATCTCCTTTGGGCGCGCCTCCGACGACCGCGCCTGGGAGTATTTCCTCGAGCCGACGCCCGGGGCGGAGAACACGACCGAGTCGCGCCCCGGCTTCGCCCAGACCCCGACGATCTCCCCGGCGTCCGGCTTCTATGGCGCGGACGTCGAGGTCAGCCTGAGCTCGGAGGAGGCGGGCGCCGCGCTCTACCTCAGCCTGGACGGCAGCGCGCCCGAGGACGACGACACGCCCTATACCGCGCCGTTCACGGTGGACGGCTCCACCCAGCCCGCGGTCGTCCGCGCCCGCGCCTACGTGGACGGCCTCTGGCCGAGCCGCGTCGAGAGCGCGACCTACAGCGAGGACAGCACCCTGCCCGCCGCCGGGATGTACATCGTCTCCCTCATCGTCGAGCCGGACGACCTGTTCAGCGAGGATCGCGGGATCTACGCCTATGGTCCGGCCGACTACGAGCCCTGGTACCCCTATTTCGGGGCCAATTTCTGGGAGGACTGGGAGCGCCCTGTGCGCGTCCAGATCTGGGACCGGGAGGGCGACCTCGTGGTGGACCAGGACGCGGGCATCGCGATCCACGGCGGCTACACGCGCGCCTTCGACCAGAAGAGCCTGCGCCTCTACGCGCGCTCCGCCTACGGACCGGGCAGCTTCGAGGGGCGCTTCTTCGACACCGAGGAGATCGACGAATTCCAGACCCTCGTGCTGCAGATCGGCATGGACTGGTGCTCCACCCACCTGCAGGAGGTCACCCTCCCCACGCTGCTGCGCGACGCGGACGGCGCGCTGCTGCCCGGCGCGGACGTGGCGGCCTGGGAGCCGGCGCAGGTCTGGCTGAACGGCGAGTACTGGGGCTACTACAACCTGCGGGAGCGCATGGACGGCGACTGGATCCAGGCGCACCACGGCTACGACGCCGACGCGCTCGACCGGGTGGAGCTGGGCTGGACCCACGATCCCAACTGGGAGCTGGAGCAGGGGAGCTGGGACAATTTCGACGCGCTGAACGCCTTCGTCGAGACGGCGGACCTCTCCGATCCGGAGACCTGGGAGGCTTTCGACGCGTTTGTAGACCTGGACAACCTCGCCACGGCCATGATCGCGGAGGCTTGGATTGGCAACACGGACTGGTGGTACAACAACCTCCGCCTGTGGCGCCCGCAGGAGGAGGGCGGTCAGTGGCGTTGGATGGCCTATGACTTCGGCCATGGGTGGACCTCGCTGGACTATGACCAGATCGGCTACAGCGTCACCTGGTCGGGGGACGGGCTGCCCATCGCCGACGCGCTGGAGAACGAGGCGTTCCGGGTCCTGCTGGCGAACCACGCGTCCGACCTGCTGAACACGGCCCTTCAGGGCGACGCCGCGCAGGCCGCCTTCGACGCCATGAAGACGGAGATTCAGCCGGCGATGGAGCCCCACTTCGACCGCTGGTGCGACGGCTCCTTGCCCACCTGGTACACCGGCATCAACCACGCGCGCACCTTCGTCAAGCTGCGCGAGGACGTGCTGCGCGACGACGTTCAGGACGCGCTCGGGCTGGAGGGCACCGCTGAGCTGAGCTTGGAGAGCTCGCCCGCGTCGAGCGGCCGCTTCCAGCTCACCGCCGTCACTGTGGACGCGCCGTTCAGCGGGGCGTTCTACACCGGGATCCCCGTGACGATCACGGCGATCCCAGCCGACGGATACCGCTTCGTCGGCTGGGAGGACGCGAGCCTGGGGGAGGAGGCGACGATCGCGGTGGAGCTGGACGGGGACGCGGAGCTCACGGCCCTGTTCGAGGCGGAGTGAGGGCGGGATCGGTCGCCCACCGCGACACGGATGTCGTGGTCTCGCGGCCCCCGCTCCGCTCGGCGTCTCGCGTAACAGAGGTGTAACCGCCATCCTTCGCCATGGCACGACTCCTGCATCCCGCTCCCGCAGGAGACCAACCCATGCGCCACCCCCTCTCTCTTCTGTTCCCCGCCCTGCTCCCGCTCCTGCTCTCGGCCTGCGCCGCCGAGCTGGAGGACAACTCGCTGGAGGCTGCCGAGCTCACGGGCGGCGACCCGGACGCCCAGGACTACACCGGCGCGCTCAGCGTCGCCGCCGGGGCCGAGGCCGGCGACTGGGAGCTGAGCGTCGGCGATCACAGCTTCTCGCTGCACTCCCCGAGCCGCGCCGACCTCTCGGTGTTCACCGGCGACGTCACCCTGAGCGTCGGCGAGGCCTGGGATCTCGCGCCCTCCCTCGTGCTGACGGACGCCGCGGGCGTGGCCTTCGTCAGCAGCCACAGCGCCGACGAGGACGGCAGCGCCGCCTTCGGTCGGTCGGTCTGGACCTTCGGCGAGGTGCTCGGGCGCGGCGTCATCGTGAACGCCTACGACGAGCCGAACGACGTGACCTTCCGCGAGGTCGAGGTGACCGACGACAACGGCGCGCAGATCGTCCTGCCCGGCGAGCCCGCCGAGATCGTGCTGGACGGCGTGCGCTACCGCCTCACCGTCATCGCCGCCTACCAGCCGGAGAGCGAGCGGAACGCGAAGTGTGGTCCGCCCGACATGCTCAGCGTGGAGGTCGTGCGCACGGAGTCGCCCGACCTCGCGCCGCTGGTGCGCCCCTCGAGCCGCCGCGCGCCCATGGGGAGCTGCGGCTGAGGGGCGCCAGCGGCGCTCACTTCGCCGGCTGCGCCTCGGGCTCCACCACGGGGTGCGGCTTCGGTCCCTTGAACAGCCGCTTCCACACCCAGTCGCGCGCCGAGGTCAGCGTGTCGTAGAAGGTCGGGATCACCAGCAGCGTGAGCAGGGTGTTGGTGATCACGCCGCCGATGACCGCCCGCCCGAGGGGCGCGCGGAAGTCCGCGCCCTCGCCGCTGCCGATGGCGACGGGCACCATGCCGGCGATGATGGCCACGCTGGTCATGAGGATGGGGCGCAGGCGCGTCCCGCCCGCCTCGATGATCGCCTCCTTGCGGCTCATACCCGTCTCCTCCGCCCACTTGGCGAAGTCCACCAGCAAGATGGCGTTCTTGGCGCCGATCCCGAAGAGCAGCGTGATGCCGATCATGCTCATCAGGTTGAGCGTCGAGCCGGTGACGAGCAGGGCGACCATGACGCCAGCCAGCGAGAGCGGCAGCGAGGCCATGATGGGGACAGGCTCGAGGAAGCTGCCGAACTGCACGACCAGGATGAAGTACATGAGGAGGACGGCGATGCCCAGCGCGCCGAGCGTGCGCCCGAAGACCTCCGCCTGCTGCTCGACCTGGCCGCCCTGCAGGATGCCGTAGCCAGCCGGGAAGTCGAAGCCCTCGAGCTGCTTCTCGATGCCCGCCGAGACCGCCGAGAGGGGCAGCCCGCGGGCGTTCGCCTCTACGGTGATGACGCGGTCGCGGTTCAGGTGCTGAATCTGGGCCGGGCCGCGGGCAGGCTGGATGTCGGCGACCTGCCCGAGCGGGACGCTGCGCAGGCCCCCCGGTCCCTGCACGAGGAGCGGCAGAGACGCGAGGTTCTCCGCGCGCTGACGCGCCTCGGGGCTCAGCCGGACGCGCACGACCCGCGTCTCTCCCGACGGGTCCACCCAGTCTCCGACGTCCAGGCCGGCGAAGGCCGGGCGCAGCGCCTGGGCGATGGTCCCCAGGTTCAGCCCGAGGCTGGCCGCCAGATCGCGGTCCAGGGTGACCTCGAGCTCAGGGCGCTGACCGCCGGTCGAGAGGCCGACGTCCACCGCCCCGGGCACCTGCTTGACCTCGTCTACAATCTGGTCGGCCAGATTGGAGAGGACGGCGATGTCCGGCCCCTGAAGCTGAAGCTGGATCTGCTTCTGCGGGCCGAATCCGGTCGAGACCGAGGCCTCGACGCCGGCCAGGGAGGCCATCTTCGGGATGATGAGGTTGATCAGCTCTTCCTGGCCGCGGGTGCGCTCCGCCTTGGGCTTCAGGCGCACGTAGATGGTCGCCTCGTCCACGGCCCCGCTGCTGGCGCCGACCGTGGTGTAGGTGTAGAGGACCTCGGGCTCCGCTTTCGCGAAAGCCACGGCCTCCAGGGTCTTTGCCCGCGTGTACTCCAGGCTGGAGCCCGCCGGGACCTTCAAGCCCACCTGGAATTCGCTGTTGTCGGTGGTGGGGAAGAAGCTGGAGCCCACCAGCCCGGTCGCGGGGAGCGCGAGGGCGCCGACGAAGCTCAGGGTCGCGATGGCGAACATGGCGATCCGGTGCCCGAGCGCCCAGCGGATCAGGCGCTTGTAGCCCGCGGTCTGGCGATCGAGCCAGCCGTTGAAGCGCGCCAGGACCCGCCCGACGATCCCGCGCTCGCCGGCCTCGATCTCCGGATCCGGCCAGTAAGCGGAGAGCATCGGGTCCAGCGAAAACGAGACGAGCAGCGAGACGGCGACCGAGCTGGCGATGGTGAGCGCCATGGGGCCGAGCCACTGCTCGGAGAGCCCGCCCATGAACGCGATGGGCACGAAGACGACGACGATGGAGATGGTGGTCGCGGCGACCGCCAGCCCGATCTCCGCCGTGCCCTCGCGGGCGGCGGTCATGTGGTCCTTGCCCATCTCCATGTGGCGCACGATGTTCTCGCGCACGACGATCGCGTCGTCGACCAGGATGCCGATGGCCAGCGAGAGCCCGAGCAAGGACCTCGGGTGCAGGGAGAACCCGAAGGCCCAGACGGCGAG